>JAISEW010000187.1 GCA_031263945.1 Gracilibacteraceae bacterium
AATGATGACCCTGGCGGAAAAAGGGGACCAGCGCGGCCATCAGCGGCCGGGGAATGCTCTTGACCAGGCAGCAATCCATATAACCGTCGTCCGGCTTGGCCAGCGGCGCGCCGTAATAGCCGCCGCCGTAGCTGACGCCGTTCGCGGCCAGCGCGAGCAAAAAACGGCCGGCGTATTTTGTCCCGTCGAGGTCCAGCTCGAGGGTCATGCCCGTCTTGCCTAGGAGGCAGCGGGCCAGCGCCAGCGTATATAGCGGGGGACCGTAGAGCCCCGTCTTTTTTTTCAGCGCGGTCATCCGGCGGGCGACTTCGGCGTCAAAACCGGCGTTGCACATATTGACCGCGTAACGGCCGCCGGCCAGCAGCAGATCGACGATTCGCGGCGCGGCGGTCAGCTGGGCCGCCACATCCGTAAAATCGGCGCCTTGGGGAAAATTGTTCACGAAATCGTTGCCCGTGCCCTGGGGGATAAAACCCACCGCCGCCCGGCCCCCGGCGGCCATCACCCCGTTTACCACCTCGTTCAGCGTCCCGTCGCCGCCGCAGGCGTAAAAACGCAGCGCGGCGGCTTCCGCGCCGCGGGCTTGGCATAGGTCCCGCGTGTAATTCCAGGCGTCGCGCGGGCCGCGCGTAATATAAAACGCCGCCCGCGCTCCTGTCGCCGCCGCGGCGCTTTCTATGCTCAGGCAGAACTCTCCGCCCGTATCCCCGCGCCCCGCCTTGGGGTTTATGATAAAATAATGCTCCATATCCTCGCCGCTCACGCACAAAACCCGGAGGCAAGAAAAATCAGCGAAATTTTTCTTGCCTCCGCGCGTCCGGGATCAATCAACGGGCGCAACTAAAAGCGCCCTGTTTGCAGTTTAGCGAATGTACAAGGAATACGTCCAGCGCAAGGCTTTCCGCACCAGAGCCGGGGCCAGGCCGCTGACCGCTCCGGCGCAAAAACAGGCGATCGCCATCGGCGCGCTGAATTTATCGATATGAATTTTACCGGCGGCTTCACGCAGTTCCGCCCCCAAGGTCAAAAGGCTTACCGAATCAGCAGTCTTGCGCACAGGAGCATGCCCCCTCCGATGATGAACATCAACACGGCGGTAACGAACGCGGCCAGGAAACTGTACATCACGAGACACAGCCCCTGATAGATCCCGATGATGACGAGAATAAAACCGGCCCCGGCCACAAAAACAGCCATCAGTACCATGCCGATCGCCAGAGCCAGGAACAGGAGTTTTTTGCGCGCTTTGGCAAACTCCTTGTTAAAAAGTTCGAACAATTTTAAGATGAAATCCGCGATCGTTTCCATAGTCAAAATCCCCCCACCCATTTAATTACAAAAAACACCAAAAGGATACAGCAATTCTTAAAAGCCATATCACCTCCCCTGAAAATTTTTCCCTTAGAAGTTAGCGATGATATTCAAGTATAAACCGTTGGCGTCCGCGATTTCCGGGAACAGTCCTTCGGAGATCTGCAAGGAGGTGGTGTTGTCGCCGTGCATCAAATAAAGGCCTTTTTGCCTCATCACCCGGACAAACCCCAGCTTCAGCGAAGCCTGAGCCAAATTGACCGAATCTTCTGAAAACTTCTGCAACAGCACTGATTCTCTCGGCGTGGTCATAAAACTGAGCAGCGCTTCGTCCTCCGAGCAGGGATACCAAGTGGTTTTATCGATTTCCCGGAACTCCCGCCGGCCGTCGTGGATGCGAAAAACCTTTTGCGGTTCGCTCCAGCGCGTAAATTCCTGTTCGTCCGGCATACCCAGTATGCGGGCCAAAAGCGACTCCTCCCCGGCGGCCATGGGCACGGCCGGCTGCTGCGGCTGCCGGACCGGCTGTTGCTGCGGTTCCGGTTTTTTCACAAAAGCGATATCACTCGCCGGGGGGTCGTTGACGAAGTCCGCCATCTCAACTCCCTCTCCTTCTCCAATTTCCGCCGCGGCCGCCGGCTTCTCCGGCGCCGGGGGCGCTTCCGCTTTGATTTCCGGGGGTGCCGGCGGTTTTTCCTGTACCGGCAGCGGCGCTTCCGCCTTGACTTCCGGTGGCGCCGGCGGCTTTTCCGTCGCCGGAGGCGGCGCTTCCGCCTTCACTTCCGGGGGTGCCGGTGGTTTTTCCTGTACCGGCGGCGGCGCTTCCGCTTCGACTTCCGGTGGCGCCGGTTTTTCCCTCACCGGCGGCGTTTCCGCCTTGACCGCTGCGGGCGGCGCCGGGGTTTTTTCCGGTCTTACCGCGATCAGCACCGGTTTTTCCAAGATCACCGGCGCTTCCGCCTTGCTGAAATTGATCTGGATCACTTCCGCCTCGGCGGCCGCCGAGCGCTCGGCTATAAGCTCCGGACCGGCCGGAGCGTCCGCCTCAGGCGGACCCTTGACGACAAAAGCGAAATCCGCCGAGCCGGTGAACGGTTCCGCGGGGGACTCCGGTGTCCCGCTTCGTTCCGCTCCGACGAATTCCGCCAGCGTCCGGGGTTCCTGGGGATTAAACAGATTCAGGCCGCTGTCCGCGTCCACGCTCCCGGCGAGCAGATCCTCAAATTCGAGGATCTTCGTGCCGCGGGGCAGCAAGGTGGAAAAACTGACCGCCAGATAGCCGTTACGCGATTCGGCGGCCGGGAACAGATATTTCCACGCCTCATTGCCGGAGCCCCCGGCGTTCCAGTTCATGGCCTGTTTGAGCTGGAGCGCCTCCTGCTTGGAGTGACAATGCACCGCGTAACCGGGTCTGATCCTGGACGTGTCAATATTGGAAACATCGGACATGTTGGACATACCGCCGCTCACCTTTCTCTTTCAGGGACCGCCGAAAACAAACCGGCGGCCCCCGGCGCGTAATTCGGGAACTCGCGGAGAAACGGCGTCACATCGTGTCCGGCGCAGGAGCGCTGTGATTAGCCTCGATATAGGATCTCATCGCCGTGACAGTTTCTTCGCTTATGATATGCTCTATCCGGCAGGCGTCCCGTTCCGCCAGCGCCCTATCCACCCCGAGCGAGTGGGAGAGAAAAGCGGTGATCAGTTTGTGGCGGCCGTGGATCTCCGCCGCCCGCTGCGCGCCCGTCTCCGTCAGGTAAATATAGCCCGGTTTTTCCACCGTGATAAACCCGCCGGTTTTCAGGATATTCATCGCCCGGCTGACGCTCGGTTTGCTGTAGCCCAATTCGGCGGCCACCTCCACGGAACGGACGCTGCCGTTGCGCTGTGTCAGAAGCAGGATAGTCTCCAGATACATTTCACCCGATTCATGAATTCCCATAATTTCTCTCCCACACAGGGGACTGTGTAAAAATAAAGCGTTTTATCTTTACACAGTTCCGAAATAAACGTCAATAATTTTGCGACCGCACCTCAAAATAGGCTTGCGCATGGTCGCAGACGGGACAGATTTTGGGCGCCTCCGCGCCGACGTGGATGTGGCCGCAATTGCGACATTTCCAGTAAGTTTTGCCGTCTTTTTTGAAAACGGCGCCGGTCTCCAGATTTTTCAGCAAGGCCAGATAGCGCTCCTCGTGTTCTTTTTCCACTTTCGCCACGCCCTCGAACTGAGCGGCTATCTTGGTGAAGCCTTCTTCCCTGGCGATTTTGGCAAAACCGGCGTACATATCCGTCCACTCGTAATTTTCACCGGCCGCCGCGTCTTTGAGGTTGGCCGCGGTATCGGGGATCGCGCCTTCGTGCAGGAGCTTGAACCAGAGTTCGGCGTGCTCTTTTTCATTATCGGCCGTCTCCGTAAAAAGAGCGGCGATCTGCTCGTAGCCTTCCTTTTTCGCCTTCGAGGCATAATAAGTGTACTTGTTCCGGGCCTGTGACTCGCCGGCAAACGCCGTCTGTAAATTCGCCTCGGTCTTCGAGCCTTTAAGTTCCATACTGGCACCTCCATAGATTAATATCATAAATCAGGGATATATTCTTGCTAATCCTTGTCTACAGCATACCAAAGCAAAGTTAGCCTGTCAAGACGTTTTTCAAGGAAGAAATTATTATGGCGCCGGAGGAAAAATCATGCTATACTGTATGAATAAACATATACCGCGCGAAAAAAGAAGGGATCATAACTTCAGGGATAGAAGTGGAGTGGAAAAGATGGAATTGAAAAAAGGCCAGAAGATCAAGATCGCGGATCTGACGCAGGCGCGCCAATTGGAAATCACCGTCGACGCGCCGATGTCCAAGGGGACGGCCGACGTCGTCTGTTTTGCCGTCGACGCCCAAAACCGCTTATCGGACGACCGTTATTTTATCTTTTATAATCAGGAAAGCAGCCCGGAGCAGGCGATCAGCGTCCGGTTCCAAGGCGTTCGCGCTGTTTTCGCCGTTGATCTGGGTCTGATCCCGGCGTTCGTCAGCAAACTGGTTTTTGCCGCCGCCGCCGAAGACGGCGCCGCGGTGCGGGATTTGAGCTCGGGCCGTCTGACCCTCTCCGCCGGGCAAAGCGAACTGAGCGCTTTCGCCTTTACCGGCTCGGATTTCCTCCAGGAAAAAGCGGTCATCCTCTGTGAATTGTACCGCAAGGATGATATCTGGCGCCTGTCCGTGGTCGCCAGCGGTTTTAACGGCGGTCTCTCCGCCTTGCTCGCTCATTTTGGCGGCGAGGAAGCCGCGCCGGCCCCGCGCGCTCCCCGGCCCACCCCCGCGCCTGCGCCGACCCCCGCGCCCAGGCCAACGCCTGTTCCGGCGCCAACCCCCGCGCCCAGGCCCGCTCCCGCGCCGACTCCTGCTCCCGCTCCTGCGCCGTCCGGACCGATCAATCTGAAAAAGAGCGGCGACTCCCATAAGATCAATTTGTCCAAAAACAGTTCCCGCCTGCATTTCAATCTGAACTGGAACGCGGGCAAAAAATCCTTTTTTGGCGGCGGCGGCATTGATCTCGACCTGGCGTGCATGTACCGGCTCAAAGGCGGGCAGCAGGGCGTGATCCAGGCTTTGGGCAACTCGTTCGGCAGCGAGCGGGATCTGCCCTACATCCAGCTGGATCAGGACGACCGCTCCGGCGCCAGTCAGGGCGGCGAGAACATGTTTTTCCATAAACCGGAACTCGTGGAATTCGCCGTAGTATTCGCTTACATTTATGAAGGCGTCGCCAACTGGCGCAGCACGGACGCCAGCGTCACGATCAAACAGCAGGGCGCGCCCGACATCCTCATCCATATTGACAACTCCAACAGCCGGGAACGGTTTTGCGTGATCGCCAGCCTGAAAAACGCGGGCGA
>JAISEW010000219.1 GCA_031263945.1 Gracilibacteraceae bacterium
GCCGCGAGAACGAAAATGGAGCCGCCGCAGGCGATTCAGACGATTAGCAGCAAATATGGGACGCTGATCAAGGAAAAAGCAAGCAAGGACTTCCTCAAATACTTTGTGGCGCTTGACTATATGCGCACGGGGGCCATCGCCGACGGCGACGCCGAGCTTGCGGGCAAACTGAACAAATGGTTCGACGATTTTCAGGAGGCGCTGCGGGAGATTTACGATTGCAAGGAGTTAAAACTTCAGTTTAGCAGAAATGATCTGTCGGTAAGAATTGAAATGCCGGAGCGGGAATCGTTTGGTCTGCTGGAAATGGCGGATGAGTACAAGGCGTTTTTTGATATTTATATGGAACTGCTGCTGCGCCTTGACGTCGAAATCGGCAAGGTGGAATATGATATGCCCGCAATCGCGCTGATTGACGAAATCGAAGCGCATTTGCATGTCGAATTGCAAAAGCGCGTACTGCCATTCTTAACGAGAGTGTTTCCGAACGTGCAGTTTATCGTCGCGACACACTCGCCCTTTGTGATAACGTCCTTGGAAAACGCCGTCGTGTTTGACTTGGAGAAGAAAGAGCAGCTCGAAAACCCGAGCATATATTCTTATGAAGCGATTATCGAGGGCTATCTGGATGTCGGACAATATTCAAACGAAATCAAGAATAAATTCAACCGTTATAAGGAGTTGTGCAAAAAGGAGCAGTCAGCCGCTGAGACAGCGGAGTTCAGGCGGTTGGTTTCAGAGCTTGAATTGGTGCCTCCCGCGTCGAAGGAATTATATTTCGCGTTTCGGGCCATGGAGGATCAGCGCAAAAGATGATCAAAATCAATAAAAGAGCATTGCCGGACAGCGTTGTGATAAGACGCGCTGAGGATTATCGCGACGGCAGCGCGGCGTATAAAATACTTACCGAAGATTGTCATGATAAATGTTATATCTGTGAGGATTCTGTCCATACGGCGCCAGAAGTGGATCACAGGATCTCACGGCAAGGCAATCCGGCGTTATATTATGATTGGAATAATCTGTTTTTGTCATGCAGACACTGTAATTTGACTAAATCGAACAAATATGACGATATTATCTATCCGGCGGCGACCGATCCGGAGCAATATATTGAATTGTCATTAGAATTGGACGATGAATTGCGCGAAACGGTCGTCGTCCGTAAAAAAGATGGCGGCGCGGATGTTGACGCGACAGTCCGTTTACTCGACGCGGTTTACAATGGCACGCGAGATGAAAAACAGTATGCTTGCCGGCAATTGAAAAATAAGATAAGCAACAATTTGTTATGGTTTTACCTAAATCTTGATGAATACAAGGCAAGGCCAACCGGTGAACAAAAGGCGGTAATTGAACACATGCTTTCTGACTGGGCGCTATTTACGGCGTTCAAGCGAAAAATAATCCAGGGCGATCCGGATATGCAGGGCAATTTGGCGGGCGACTTGGTGGGTACCCACCAAGATAGTCACCAAGATAGTCACCCAGTCAGTCACCCAGATAAGGAGGGGCCCGCGTGAGATTTTTTCATATAGCTGATTTGCATCTGGGCAAACGTGTCAGTGAGTTTTCTATGATCGACGATCAGGACGATATTTTGCGAAAAATCGCCGCCTTGGCCCAAGAACATAAACCGGACGCCGTCTTGATCGCGGGCGACGTCTACGATAAAGCCACGCCCCCGGTAGAGGCTATCCGGCTGTTGGATTGGTTTCTGGTGCGGCTGAACGAACTGGGCGTCGCCGTCTATCTCATTGCCGGCAATCACGACAGCGCGGAGCGGGTAGCTTTTGGCGCGGATCTGTTTAAACGCAGCCATGTGCATATCGCGCATTCATATGAAGGAAACTTGGAACTGGCGCAACCGGAAGACGAACACGGGAAAGTAAATATCTGGATGCTGCCGTATCTGAAACCGTCTCGCGCCCGCGTTTGGTTTTCGGATAAAGTGATCGAAACATATTCGGACGCGGTCGAGGCCGCGCTCTGCGGCGCCGAGATCGACACGGCCAAACGGAATGTGCTCTTGGCCCATCAATTTGTGACGGGCGCGGAAATCAGCGAAGGCTCCGAGGAGATTTCCGCCAGGGGTTCGGAAAATGTCGACGGGGATCTGTTCGACGCCTTTGATTATGTCGCGTTGGGGCATATCCACCGGCCTCAGTCCGTCGGCCGGGAAACCGTGCGCTATTGCGGCACGCCGCTGAAATATTCATTTTCCGAGATCGACCAGCGAAAATCCGTCACCGTCGTCGATCTGGGGAAAAAAGGAAGCGTTGAGATCTCCGAGCTCCCCCTTGTCCCGAGCCGCGAAACGAGGAAAGTTCGCGGGACTTATGATGAAGTAATGAACCGCGGTTTTTACCAAAAAATGGATACAAGCAGGGATTATGTCCACATCATCCTGACCGATGAGCGTGACGAACCGGACGCTTTGGCGAAACTGCGGAACGTCTATAAAAATATCCTCAGCTTTCGCTACGATAATAAGCGTACGCAAACCCTGGAGGCGTTTGAGAGCGTTTCTGATCTGAACCGCAGCTCTCCCGCCGAGTTGTTCGGGGAACTTTTTGCCGGCCAGCACGGACGGCCCATGAGCGAAAAACAGGAAAAATACGCGCGGGCCCTGTTCACGCGGATCCGCGAGGAGGCGGGCGTATGAGACCGCTGCATCTTTCCATGTCCGCTTTTGGCTGTTACGCGGGAAAATGCGACCTGCCTTTTCAGGACCTCGGAACCGAGGGGCTTTACCTGATAACCGGCGATACCGGCGCGGGCAAAACCATGATTTTTGACGCCATAGCCTTCGCTCTTTACGGGGAAACCAGCGGCGGCGTCAGGGAACCCGCCATGCTCAGAAGCAAATATGCCGCCCCGGAAACGGAAACCTATGTGGAGTTTACCTTTCAGTATCATGACAAGGTATATAAAGTGCGGCGCAGCCCCTCATACGAGCGCCCCAAGCCAAAAACTACCAAGGCCGCTGAGGCGGACCTGTATCTGCCGGACGGCCGCGTGGTGTCCAAGCAAAAAGAAGTGACAGCCGAAATTGAAAGCATCCTCGGCGTCACTCGTGAGCAATTCGCGCAAATAGCCATGATCGCTCAGGGCGAATTTAAAAAAGTCCTCCATGCCAAAACCGAGGACAGACTGGAGATTTTCCGCAAGATTTTCTATACGGATATGTATAAGCGCTTTCAGGACGAGGTCAAGGCCGACGCCGGCAAATTGGCGGCCGAGATCAAGGAACAGCGGAAGAACTCTGAAAGTTGGCTGAACAATGTTGTAACAGACGAAAACGACGCCGAAGGCGCCGCCAAGCTGTCCGCCGCTAAAAAAGAAGCGATTTCCACGGAGGAATTCATGGAATGGCTTGCCGGATCGATCTCAGCCGACACCACCGCCCTAGCCGCAAACGCGAGATCGCTTGACGCGGTCATAAAGCGGCTGGCGGAACTCAACCAAGAAGCGGGCAAGGCGGAGCAGGATAAAAAGACCCGTGACGCCTTAGCGAAAGCGGCCGGGAGACTGCCGCAGGAGGAAGCCGCCTGTAATGAAGCCGAAGCGAAATTAGCAGGCGAAAAAGCGAAACAGGGCGAGCGCGAAGCGGTAAAAATACAGATCATCGCCGCCGAGGGCGCGCTGCCTAAATATCAGCAGCTGCAGGCATGGAACCGGGCGATCAAGGCGGACACTAAAAAACACGCGGATGAAAAAGCCCAAACCGAAGTATTGGCAGCCAGGCAAAAGGACGACCAAACCGCTCTTGCCGCCGCTAAAGAGGAACTGCAAGCCCTCGGCGACGCCGGCAGTGTCGCCGAAAGCCTGCGGAACAAGAAAGCGAGCTTAAAGGCCCGGCAAACAAGCCTCGCGAATTTGCAGGCGTCCGCGGCGGATCATGATGCGCTGTGCGGATCGCTCGCGGAAGCGCGGGAATATTATCAGAAAAAATCCGCCTCCGCCCAGAAACTGCGGGCTGAATATGAACTGTTGCACAAGGCTTATCTTGATGAGCAAGCGGGGGTGCTGGCCGCGGGATTAAAACCCGGACAGCCCTGCCCGGTTTGCGGCTCCGCCGAACATCCCCATCCGGCCGCGCTTTCCCCGGCCGCGCCCTCAAAAAGCGAGCTGGAAGCGGCGGAGAGATCCGCGAAAAAATCTGAAACAGAAACCGAAACCGCCAGCAAGGCGGCAAGCAGCCTCAAAGGGCAGGCGGAAGCCAAGAAAAATGAACTCATGGCGACAGCGGCCGGCCTGCTCGGTGAAATAACGTTTGACGAGGTTAGCGCCGCGCTGCTCGCCGCGCTCAGAGCGGCCGCGGACGAGCTAACTCAGGTCGGCGCGCGGCTTGCCGAACAAGAAAAGAAAGTAAGGCGAAAAGGCGAACTTGATAAAGCTATTCCGGAAAATGAGCGAAAACTGGCAGAAACAGCGGAAAACGTAACGAAGCGCCGGGAACAGCTCGCCGCG
>JAISEW010000237.1 GCA_031263945.1 Gracilibacteraceae bacterium
CCTGTCAGACCAACGCAGCCGTAAAACGCTCTCTCCCAGATGTTGATCACGCCGTCCGGAATAGTGACAGCGGTCAGGCCGGAGCAGCCAGAAAACGCGCTGTCGCCGATGTCGGTCACACTGCCCGGAATGATCAAGTCGCCGGTCAGGCCGGAGTCAGAAAACGCGTCTTGGCCGATGCCGGTCACGGCGACGCCGTCGATTTCCGCCGGGATTTCCACATCGCCGCCTGGGCCGTTGTATCCCGTGATCGTGAGCGTGTCGCCGCTGATCGTGTAGCTAAAATCCTCTGGCGGCGCGGCGCCGACTTGGAGGGCGTCCGGCGCGGTCAAAGCGGGAGATAAGAGCAAGACCAAGAAGAAGGCCGCCGCGCCGAGAAACAGCGCCGCGCTGAGAGTAGACTGATGCTGTGATCCGCGTTTGTACATGGCGTTTTGCTCCTTTCATCCGCTGAGTCGCCGGAGCGCCGGTCTGTTTAGATAAAATTATTACATTATTCAGCATATTATACCACATCCCGGTCACACAGCGGTCACAAAACGCCATATTTTGTTTTGCGGAAAGATTTTTTTATTCCTCTCGCCAGGCCCGCCCGTCTTCTATGCGGTAAAACACCGCGTTTTTTCCGCGAATACTCTCCTCACGCTCCGTCATCGTGATTAAGGTCTGCATGCCCGGGGCGGCGATATATTCCAGTAAAAACCCCCGCCGGGCCGCGTCCAGCTCCGATAGCACGTCGTCCAAAAGCAACAGGGGGTATTCCCCTTTTTCTTTGCGGCACAGCTCCATTTCCGCCAGCTTCATGCTCAGCACCAGCGCCCGCTGCTGTCCCTGGGAAGCGAAAACTTTCGCCGGTTTCGCGTCGACGCTGATCAAAATATCGTCCCGGTGCGGCCCGGCCAGCACCGTTTTTTTCTCTATCTCCTGCTCCATCCGCTCCGCGAAGACCGCGGCCAGATCAGGGACTTCCTCCGCCGGCAGCCGCCGGCCCAGCGAGAGATAAGTCAGCTCCACCTGCCGGTCCGCGGCAAAAATCAGGGAAAATATCGCCTGACATTCCCGTTGCAGCTTGACCGTGTATTCCGTCCGGTGGCTGATGATCCGCGTTCCCGCCGCCGTCAGCTGCTCGTTCCAGCTGCTGAGCAGCGCCCGCGTCTCTCCGCCGGCGTCCCGGCCGCGCCGCAGCAAGGCGCTTTTTTGTTTCAATGCCTTGTGGTACTGGTTGAGAGCGCCGATGTGCGCCGGTTTGCTCTGACAGATCAAAAAATCGATGAACCGCCGCCGCTCCTGCGGACTTCGCTTCACGATATCCAGATCGTCCGGCGTAAACAGGACCGCGTTGATCAGCCCGACATAATCCGACGTCCGCCGGCAGGGTACACCGTTTAGCCGCACGGCCCGCCGCGGTTCGCGGTAAACGCATTCGACCGTGAGCCGTCTCTCCCGCGCCGTAAAATCACCGCTCAGATACAGCGTGTCCTCGCCCCAGGTGACCAGTTCCTTTTCCTGCCGGATACGGGGCGATTTTCCCGTCAGCAGAAAAAAAACGCTCTCCAGCACATTGGTCTTGCCCTGCCCGTTTTGCCCGGCCAATACGTTGACCGCCGGACCAAAACTGAGTTCCTGCCGGCGGTAATTACGAAAATTATGCAATGTCAGCGCGCTGATCCGCATTAATGTAATCAGAGACGCATGGGTAAAACCAAAGAAATATAATTTTCCGCCCCGTCCGGACGGAAAACGCTCGCGTTGGCCGAGCCGCCAGTTTCCATGATCAAATGCTCCGTATCGATAACTTTGACCATATCGAGCAGATAGCGGGCGTTGAAAGAAAGCTGCAGATCGTCCCCCTCCTGCTCTATCTCAATTTTTTCATAAATACTGCCTGATTCGTTATTTTGATCGATAGTCAGCACGTCGCCCTCGATCTTAAACCGCACAAACGCCATTTTCATCGAATTGTCCCGCGATAAGAGCGCCGCTCTTTCCACGACGCTGGCCAGCTGCCGCGTGTTGATCCTGGCTTTCATATGGCAGGTTTTCGGGATCACGCTTTCATAATTGGGATATTGCCCGACGATAAGCCGCGTCATTATGTCCAGATTTTTAAACTTAAATATCATTTTGGCCTGGTCAAACGAAACATTGACCGGGTCGTCGTCCAGCAGCCGCTGGATCTCCACCGTCGTTTTCCCCGGGATGATCCCCCGGAAGTCGCTGCCGCCTTCCCCGAGCGGCAGAAAAACATAAGTAAGGCGATGCGTATCCGTGCAGACCATCCGAATCTCGCCGCCTTTTTTTTCCATGAGAACGCCGGAAAAAACCGCGCGGGAGTCTTCGGTGATCGCCCGGGCGTAAATAGTCTGCCGAATCATCTGTTTCAGCTGCAACCCATCGAGAGTGAAATTTTTCTCCAGATCCATATTTCCAAATTCAGGAAATTCATCCGCGTCAAAGCCGTTTATCTGAAAATTCGCCTCGCCGTAAAAAATATGCAAAGTATTTTCAATTTGCTCCAGCCGCACCGCTCCCTCCGGCAAGCGCCGCGTCAACTCGGTCAGCAAAGCGGCCGGCAGGACCATCACTCCCTCCTCCTGCACGTTGACCGGCACGCGGCAGCGGATGCCCAGCTCCAGATCCGTCGCCTCGAACAGCAGCTCGCCCCCGCCGGCGCTGATCTTGATCCCTTGCAGCACCGGCAAAGTATTGCGGGCGGACACCGCTTTCTGCACCTTGCCCACGCCGTCCAACAGGTCTTCTTTTGTGCATAGCGCTATCATTCTTCGTTTACCTCCCCGTCGTTATTAATATGGTATTATAGTAGTCGTAGCCGTCTTGCCGGCAAAAATGTGTAAAAGCGCCTTCGAGCGCAGTCAGGCCGCCGCTCTCGCCTGTGCGTGATTTTAGAAAAGGCTGTGGATACCTAGTGTTTTAGCTGGCACAGGGCAATAGCTAGGAGGATTTTATGGTGGTGATCAGATCGCGCAGCACTTTTTCCAGAGCGGCGTCTTTTTCCTTCATCTCCCTGATCTTGTTGACGGCGTGGATCACGGTGGAATGGTCCCGGCCGCCAAAAGCCTCGCCGATCTGCGGCAGTGAGAGTTCGGTCAGATCCCGGCACAGATACATAGCGATCTGGCGCGGCAGGGCGATGAACTGAGAGCGTTTGCTCTGTCTCAGATCGTCCGGCGTGAGACTGTAGCGTTTGGCCACCGCATTCACGATGGTTTCCGCCGTCACCGTTCGGTTTTGCGGCATCAGGTCCCGCAGGATGGAGCGCGTCAGTTCCACGGTCGGTTTTTCGCCGGTGAAGGCACAATAGGCGGTGAGTTTGTTGAGAGCGCCTTCCAACTCCCGCACGTTGCTGTAAATGGAGGAAGCGATGAAGTTGAGAACGTCGTCCGGAATAGCGCTGTCGTCCTGCTGTATTTTTGTGCGTAAAATAGCCATGCGCGTCTCGTAGTCGGGGGGGCTGATATCGGTGGTCAGGCCGCCTTCGAAGCGGGAGCGCAGCCTTTCTTCCAAGCGGGGAATGTCGCGGGGCTGCATGTCGGAGGAAATGATTATCTGTTTGTTGGCTTCATGCAAGGCGTTGAATGTGTAAAAAAATTCCATCTGAGTGGATTCTTTGTTGGCCAAAAACTGAATATCGTCGACCAGCAACATGTCGATTTTACGGTAAGTGTCGCGGAATGCCGCCTGTTTTTCATGCCGGATGGAGTCGATCATCTCATTGGTGAACTGTTCGCCGGTGATGTAGATGGTCTTGAAATGAGACATCGTTTGCGATATTTTGTGGGCGATGGCGTGCATGAGATGGGTTTTGCCCAGGCCGCTGCCGCCATAGATAAAAAGGGGATTGTAGGATTTAGCCGGAAATTCGGCCACGGCCAGCGCGGCGGCGTGCGCGAAACGGTTGCCGTCCCCGATGACGAAATTTTGGAACGTGTAGCGGGCGTTGAGAAAAGAGCGGGAGGAATAAGCGGCGGCGCCGGGGCCTTCTTCGATGAAAGTTATGTTGACGGGGGCGTTTGCTATATTTTGTGCCGCGGATGTGATTTTTTTGTGAAAATGGCCTTCCAGCCAGGTTTTGATGAATTCGTCCGGAACGCTGACGGTGAGGGAATTATCCGCGAAACTCACCGGTTTGCTGGAAGAAAACCATGCGTCAAAGCTGTTGGCCGATATCTCTTGCCTAATTATTTCCAGAATATTATGCCAAAGGTCTTCTGGTGTTTTCATAAGCATTTCCTCCCGAATCAGATTGTTGGCGGTGTGGATAAACGCTGAGCGGACAAAGGGATGGTACCCAATATCATAGCAAGATTTGAGCAAGTTATCAACAGAAAAAAATTAACAAAATAGGAAGGTGAACGCCAATATCAAAGACGGGCTTTTGCTGGCGGAAACGCTGAACGTCTCCTTTCAGTCCGTGGGGGGCCGGGTCCGGGAAGTCCCGGCCCGCGAAGGGGACGCGGTGGCAGAGGGAGATATATTGGTGATGCTTGATGAGCCAGCTGTTTGACGAGTTGAAACATCTGCAGCCGCAGACGATCCTCATGGCGTTTATCGCCCCGGCCGCCGCTGTTCTGATCTTCGCTTATATGCTCGGCGGCAGTATCCGGATCTTGGACGCCGGTCTGGCTGTAGTCGATCCGGGCGACAGCCAATACAGCCGCCAGCTGATCGACAAAATCGACGCTTCCCCCTATGTGGCGGTCAAGGCTGTTTACCGTGAACCGGTCGAACCGGCGGCGCTGCTCAAAAAAGCGGAGTACCTCGCGGTGCTCGTCCTGCCGGCGGAGCTGGAGCAAAACCGGCTGCGGGGGGCGTCCCAGCACCATCGGTCTGGTGGCGGACGACACGGTTCTCAGCGCCGCGGCAAATCTGCGCCAGAGCGTGGCGGAAGTTATAGCTGCGGAAAACGCCGGTGCCATAGTCCCTCGCCTGGTGGGGATGGGGCTGAATTCCGCTCAGGCCGGGGCGCTGCCGAACACGTTTTCCCTCCGGCAGCGCACGCCTTTCAATCCCGCCATGAGTTATCTGAATTTCATGGTCGTAGGGTTTGGTCATGTGGCGCTTTTGGCTTTATGCCTGACACAGACCGCGGGCGTCATTCCGCGGCTGCGGCTGCGCGAGCGTTGGCCAGACGACCGGCGCTGCCCTTTGGGACTTTTCAGCCGCCTTTTGCCCTATATGCTCATTTTTGCGGCCGCCACGCTGCTCGTTTTAGGCCTGACAAAACGGTTCCTCGCCCTGCGTTTTGCCGGCGGCGTCCTGGACTACGCGCTGCCCCTGCTGCTTTATCTGCTGGCGCTTTCTTTGCTGGGAATGATCCTGGGCTGCCTGAGCAAAACCCCGTCCCAGGTCTTGAGCCGGGCGATACCGGTGATCGCCCCCTCGTTTTTCCTCTCCAATCTCACTCTCCCCCTGAGTATAATGCCGGCGCCCTTGCAGGCGCTGTCCCAGGCGCTGCCGCTCTCCTGGTACGTCCGCTTTTATCAGGGCGTCGCCATACGGGGCGCGTCACTGGCCGATCTGAGCGCCGATCTGGGGGGTTTCCTGATCTATATCGCCGCCTTGGGTCTCTTGCTCCTCCCGCTCCTTATCCGGGAAGCGCGCTCACGCTTAATATAGTCCGGAAACGGGCGTGCCAAAGTCAAAAGCCAACTGCTGCCAAAGTCAAAAGTGAATTATTGACAAAGTTAAAAGTCCATAGTATGCTATATGCGGGTGACATATTATGAGTATGGACTATTTAAAACGAATTTCGGATGAAAAACTGGAACTGATGCTTCGCGCGAAGGGCGCCGTCTTAATAGAAGGACCCAAGTGGTGCGGCAAAACAAGCTCTGCGGAGATGTTTGCAAAAAGCGTTTTGTATATGCAGGATCCGGACACTTCAAAGGCGAACAGGCTGACGGCACAAACGAAGCCCTCACTGTTGCTTGAAGGCGAAACACCGCGCTTGCTCGACGAATGGCAAGTCGCGCCCGAGCTGTGGAACGCCGTCCGTTTTGCGGTTGACAAAAGGCATGCAAGCGGTCAGTTCGTCCTCACCGGATCCGTCGTACCGACCCGGACGGACGATATGCACACCGGAACCGGACGCATTGCGCGCATGAAGATGCGTACGATGTCTTTGTTCGAGAGCGGCGAATCAACAGGAGAAGTGTCCCTGGCGGCTCTGTTCGACGGCGCCGCCGATCCGGAAGGACGGTCGAATGTTTCCGTTGAAACGCTGGCGTTTCTGATCAATCGCGGCGGTTGGCCGGCCGTAGCGCGGGAGACGGATGAAAGGATCGCCCTGACCGTTGCGGCGGACTACCTTGAGGCCGTGGTCAACGAAGACGTCTCAAAGGCCGACGGCATTGAGAAAAATCCTGACAGGGTAAGGGCGCTCATGCGTTCCTTGTCACGCAATATATCAAATGAAGCAAAGACCACGACTATACTAAACGACCTGATTGCAAACGACGAGGCACTGTCGCAGGTCACCGTTGACCAATACGTCAGCGCCTTGAAGAAAATATTCGTCATTGAGGATCTGCCCGCCTGGAGCGCCAAACTGCGTTCCAAGACCGCGATCCGCACCACGGCGAAACGTCACTTCACCGATCCTTCAATTGCGGCCGCCGCGCTCAGGGCGACGCCCAAGCGACTGCTTTCGGACTTTAACACCTTCGGATTTCTGTTTGAGTCGCTTTGCGTGAGGGATCTTCGGATCTACGCGGAGAGCATAGACGGCAATGTCTGCCATTACCGCGACAAGAGCGGGCTTGAGATAGACGCGGTCATAGGGCTTGCGGACGGACGCTGGGGCGCCGCCGAGGTCAAGATGGGGGCGGGAGAGATAGAGGACGCCGCAAAAAATCTGCTCAGGCTGAAACAAGCCGTGGACACGGAGAAAATGAATGAGCCGTCCTTTTTGATGGTACTCACGGGAACAGAGTATGCTTTTCGGATGAAAAACGGCGTATTGGTCGTGCCGCTCGGATGCCTGAAAAACTGACGCGGGGAAATCGCGGGGGACGGTTTAAATTTTAATCTAATTCTATGCTTCCGCGCGTATCCGGCGGCGTAAGAACGACGAGAGATTTTTTATTGTACGATGAGGAATGGATAATGTACAATATATCCTACATGACTAACGCTTAAGTCCAAAAAAATTGACAAATACCGCGTTTTCACATTGACACTCGCCGCCATACATGTTATCATAGTATTATTCCGGAAGGAGGCGCTATGGCAATGAGCGAAGTAACTAATAATGTTGAAAGACTCCGTTCTTCGCGTGGCCTTACACAGGAACAAACAGCCGACGTTCTTGGCATAAGCCGCGGCACATATATCAGCGCGGCGAAAGGCAAGCGTGACCTGACGACAGGCGAACTTGAGAAATTATCGGCATATTTTAGCGTACCGATTGCCGAATTTTTCGATCAACCGCGTAATAACGAAAAGTTTAAGCAGATGTATTTCTACATCCTTCGCTATTTTAGAGACGGCATTCCCAAGACGAAGCTGGCAAAATTGCTCTATCTTGCGGATTTCGGCTGGTTTTACTATAACCTGACGCCAATGAGCGGGGTGCGTTATGTTCGCCGCGAATACGGCCCTGTAGCCGATATCTTTTTCGAGTTGACTGACGACTTGTATGACAGAGGAAAAATTAACATCAAACCCCTGGATTACGCGTTGATGATCAATTCTACTACCATAGAGCAAGAGGATGGCTTGCTTTCGGATGAAGAAAAAGAACTCTTGGATAAAATCTGCGTTTTCTGGAAAGATAAACGAACTGCCGAGATCATTTAATTTCACTCATGAGCAAAAACCATGGAAAATGTGCCGAGACGGCGAGTATATCCCCTATAGCTTAATAATACAGGAAGATCCTGATCATGTTTACGCACCAGATATTTAATGATAGATTTTAAACCCCTCGAATTCAAGGGGTTTAAAAAAGAAATCTTGATTTCCCCATTCCCGCCCTCGGAACGAAAATCGGCACAGGTATTAACATTAACGCCCTGACAAAGACGCGGGTCGTGATTTTTGACGTTTGACAGTATCGACGGAGAGTTTTAATAAAATGGCTATCCGTCAGCAGCCGCCTGTAGCGAAACTATCCCGTTCGCGCTGGGTGGCAGGATTCACCCCCTGCCGGGCTGTGCCTCGCTTTTTCGCCCTACCAATCAAAAGCTAATCCAACAGATCTGTCGCCCAGTTCAATGCTT
>JAISEW010000019.1 GCA_031263945.1 Gracilibacteraceae bacterium
GGCACTGCGCAAATCCTGGATATAAAAGCCGCCGTTCTCCAGGGTCAAAGAAAAATGACGCGGGGACATTTCCCGATCCGGAAAACTCAAATAATTGGCGGGATCCCTGCCCACAGACAAACTACCGCTGATTTTCGTGTTCACTCTTTGCGTTTCTCCCCGCTCATCCGTCACAATCAGGCTTACCGCCCGGCTAAGCGATCCCGAAACATCCGCTCCCGGCTGCCTGCCGTTTTTCGCCGCCGCAGTGTCCCGAAAACGCCAGACCAGACAAAGGATGAGTACCGTGATTACCGGCACAAGAATCACCGCCAGGATAATCTGCCGCGCGGAGGGAAGCGGCGGATCGCCAAACAGAAAGCCAAAAACAGACGGTCTTCCGGATCCAACCTCTGCTGCGGCATTAATTTCCGTGGAATGATTCTCCTCCTCGCCAGGGGCGGCGGCTTGGCCTTGGTACTGGATTTCGATTTCCGCCGGTTCCTCGCCGTCGGCCCACTCAATCCGCAATGTGCCGCCTGGGGGTAAACTCGTCGGCGAACTGCCTGAATAACCGGCGTGGATTACTTCCGTTTTTGGCGCCGGTTCCCCAGATATGTACAGATAGACGGCATTCTCCGCCAGATCCCGATATGCTTGATCCACATGGACACTGTCTTCCGCCCCATGGACGGGAGGCGGATAAGCCTGTGTCCCGGCGCAGAGAGCCCATAAGAAGGCGGCGGCGCTCACAAATAAAAGCGGTGCGTTCAGGCGCGGCGACTTTTTCGGACGAAACAGACTGCTCAATATCCTCGTTCCTTCCTTTCCCCGTTACCAGCCGCCCAGGAACACAAATTTCTCCTGCCCCGCCTGGATCATATCGTTAGGCTGCAGTTGCCGCCGGCCTATGATTTGTACCCCGTTTAACAAGGTGCCATTGGTGCTTTCCAGATCGGTCAGATAAAAACCGTCCCCTTCCGCCTCAATGATGAAATGCTGCCGGGACATATGCTCATCGTCAAAGCACATATTATTGTTTCCGTCCCGACCCACAAAAAAGCCCTGACTGATTTCTATGTGTACCCTTTTCGCGCCGCCCCAGGCGTCCGTAATGAGCAACGCGGCGGATCTAGGCTGCGCCATATCTCCAAAACCAGGCTTGTCTTCCGCCATGATCCGATCTTTACGATTGCGTAAAATGAAATAGGAAATCCCCAGCGCCGCGAAAATGGCGAGAATCAGGAAGAGCCACCAGAATCTCCCCAACTGGTCGAAAGGGCGCAGATATGCGGGCCTGCCACCGTAAGTAAAGGGTTGCGCCGCTTCCGTTAGGGGGTTTTTCTCAAAGGATTGGTCGGTCAGTCCCCGGAAGCTGACGCTATAGGCGCCCGAATACATCCCGACATCAAAAGTCATGTCACAATATGGGTATTCCTCTTCAGCCCCCGCGCTGTAAACCACTGCCGGAAGCGCCATGACATCCCCCGTTCTATCTGTGACGGTGACATATTCCTTGATCGCCGCGGCCAGATCACTGTCGCCCGCTCCGCGTAAAGACTCACTGAACCGAACCCGAACGGTGTTTTTGGGTGTTGAGATTTGTTCGACGCTTATAATACCGGGCGCCGCAGTATCCTTGATCGCTTTCGCCTGATCCGGCCGTACCGGGATCTCGATGGGTTCTCCATCGCCCAACTGGATGCTCAAGGTTTCTGTCCGGCCGCTGGCGATATTAGAGGCGCCTTTGAGGGACAGTACAGAAAAATCTTCGATGTAATCCCGGAAACTCATCAATTTTTCACCGATATTCCCACTTTCCGCGTCGTTGTCAAATACCGTGCCGCTTACCTTGCCTTGGCTCAGTCTGACCAACTCCCCAAAGTCGTCCAAATCCTCTTTATTGAGCAGTTGATTTTTGACGTCCCGGCGCTGTAGACCGAAACCGTAAAAAGGCAGATTACCTCCGGTCAACCGCGCCGCCGCTTCTTCTCGAGTCACCCGACCCCCGGCGGTATCGTCCCCGCCGTCTGAAATGACAACAGCGATTCGCCTGTTGGGGTAATCCGCGCCCCGGACAGCGGAAAAATCCACAGTATAATTGATGGCTTCGTAAAAATAGGTTAGAGGGGCGTTCCGATGCAGAAGATCAATCCCCGCCCGGATAACGCCGGCATCGGTTTCCGTCCCGTCCAAAAAGATATCTGTCTTGTCGCCGAAAGCGATCAGCGCAATCCGGTCATTCTTGCCTTTCGCAGCGGCAAAACTCCTTAAAGCCTCCTTAATGGCCTGAGTCTGCCGCTCCAAAATGGAACCGGACACATCCACCAGAAAAATATAAAAAACGCCCTCGCCTGGGTCAAAAAGCCGCGCGCCTTCCACCGTCAAAGGCTCGCCGCCCAAAAAAGCGACCGCCCGGGACATATCCAACGCCTCGCCGGCGCGAAGATAGACGTTGATTTCCGGCAGGGTCACCGATACTTGCTCAATATGGATCTCCGCCGGGGCGCCCATTGCGGCATATGCCGACTGAGATAGGAATACCGTCAACAGGCAAAAAATCATGAGTTTCTTTAAATTCATACGCTCTCCTCCGCGAAACGCCACAAATATCCATGAGAAATCCCCGATCTGTACATGGTCACGGTTATCACGACACAAACACGGCAATCGCCGAATAATTATCCATGTTGTTTCCCCGACCGTTTCGCAGCACTTCTTCTTCCATCAAGCCCAGCCATTGCTTCGGCGTTCCGGCGTTTTTCATGGTCTTTAACATGGCCTTATCCTCAATCCACTCCCAAAAGCCATCGCTGCACAGCAAAAACGCGTCGCCTTTGTTTAAGTCCACTTCCTCGCTCAACTCATATTTGGGGCTGTCCCACTCTATGCCTATGACCCGCAGCAGGCGGTTTCTGTCTTCATGGCGGCGGATATCCTTCTCCTTGATCTCTCCCGCCGCCGCCAACGCCTGGGAGACGCTGTGGTCAAAGCTCCGGCGTATCAATTTGTTTTTGGAAAAATAATACAGCCTGGAATCTCCCACATGTCCCCAACGCGCGGCGTTTCCCACAATTCGCAGGCACACCAGCGTCGTTTTTATCTCGTTTTTTACCTGGCGCCGCTTCTGTTCCGCCAGGATTTGCTCCTGCGCCTGCGAAAAGCACCGCGCCAGATCGCCGCCGCTGTCCTGGAAAGCCGCAATCGCTTGCTCTACCGCGATTTTTGACGCGACATCCCCCAGTCCATGCCCTCCGAGGCCATCCGCCAGCGCAAACAAATATCCCGCGCTCCCCGCGCAGATGTTCACGCAATCCTCGTTGTTTCCCCGATCCCCGATTTTCGATATGGCCCCGTAAGTGATCATTCCCGACGTTCAACCCCTTTGCCCCGGATGATTCCTCCAAATACGAGCATGACGTTTTCTTGTTTTCGCCCGCATTGGGCCGCAACTATAAAAATGTTCAC
>JAISEW010000151.1 GCA_031263945.1 Gracilibacteraceae bacterium
CGGAGGGACAGCCGCTGATCCTGCGCTGGGCCAAAGCCCTCCGCCATATCGCGGAAAATATCGACGTTTATGTGGATGATCATCAGCTGCTGGCCGGCCGCGCCGGGCGAGAGGGCAAATACGGCCTGATTTATCCGGAGCTGGACGGCTGCTTTCTGAAAAATTTTGCCAAAGAATCGGATTCGCGGACGGAATCGCCTTTTGCCGTCACCGGCGCAGACCGCAGGATCCTGCTGGAGGAGATCGCGCCTTACTGGACGGGAAAGACCTACTATGAAGACCTCGCGGCCAGTCTGCCGGAAGACGTTCTGCGGGTCACATTCGACCCGGCGGATACTTTTACGTCGCGTTATATCGTGAACGAAACGTCGTCCATGCGCTCCGCCCTGCAATGGGTCCACGACTATAAGACCGGCCTGGAAAAAGGTTTTGAGGCCATCAAACAGGAGGCCGAAGAGCGCCTGCGCTCTCTTGACCCCAGCGATCCGCTCGACGCCTTGGAAAAAGCGCCGTTTTTGCAGGCGATCGCCATCACCGCGGACGCCATTGATCTCTGGGCGCGCCGGCACAGCCTTTTAGCCGCGGAAAAAGCCGCCGGGGAGAATAATCCCGTCCGCCGGGCGGAACTCCTGCAAATAGCGGCCGTCTGCGAGCGCGTGCCGAGACTGCCGGCCCGCGATTTCCATGAGGCCCTGCAGGCCCAATGGTTCATGCAGCTTTTCTCGCGCCTGGAGCAAAAAACCGGGGCGACGATCTCCAACGGCCGCATGGATCAGTATCTGTACCCTTATTTTCAAGCGGATATCGCCGCCGGCCGCCAGACGGAGGAGTCGGTGAAAGAACTGTTCCAGTGCATGTGGCTCGGCATGGCGCAGTACGTCGATCTGTATGTCAGCCCCGCCGGCGTCAGATTCAACGAAGGGTACGCCCACTGGGAAGCGGTGACCGTCGGCGGCGTGGACGAGGAAGGGCGGGACGCCGTCAACGAGCTGACTTATCTGCTCCTGGCGGACAAACGGGAGTTCCCGCTGAATTATCCGGATCTGGCGGCGCGGGTCCACGCCGGTTCCCCGCGGCGCTATTTGCACGAGCTGGCGCTCACCGTGCAGGAAGGGTCCGGATTTCCCAAACTGATCAACGACGAGGAGATCATTCCCGTTTTGCTGGCCAAAGGGGCGGAATTCGCGGAGGCCAATGATTACGCCGTTTCCGGCTGTACGGAAGCCCGGATGCCCAACCGCGACACTTACACGGCGCCCTGCCCTTATATTAATCTCGGCGCGGCGGTGGAACTCACTTTGAACAACGGCCGGATGCCAAAATACGGGGACGAGCTGCTCACCATCGAGACCGGCGAGCCGGAAAATTTTACCACTTTCGACGAATTTTTCGCGGCCTATATCAGGCAGCAGACCTTTATGATCGCCCAGGCTTTCAAACAGCAATACATCGTGACTTATCTCCGGGAAAAGCATTTCGCTTCGCCGTTTGGCTCCTCGCTGCACAGGCTCTGCCAGAAGAATTTTCGCGATCTGCACTCGGCAAAAATAGAGGGCGGCATCGATATCGGTTATTTCGATATGATCGGCTTCGGCAGCGCGGCCGATTCGCTCGCCGCGGTCAAAAAATTCGTCTATGAGGAAAAGCTCCTCACGATCGCGGAATTGAAGGAGGCGCTGAAAACCGATTTCCAAGGCGCGGAACCGCTGCGGCTGCGTTTGAGCGGGGCGCCGGCTTATGGCAACAACGATCCCCGCGCGGATGAGATCGCTCGGCGGATCGATCTGGCGGCGCTGGAATTCAGCGGCGCGTATGCGAAAAAAATGGGGTTTTCCATGGACCTGCGCTATGTGCCGGTCACTTCCCATATCCCGCTGGGCCGCGTAGTGGGAGCGCTGCCCAACGGCCGCCGCGCCGGCGTCTTTCTTTCCGATGGCAGCAGCGCCTCGCACGGCGCGGACACGGTCGGCCCGACTGCCATCCTCCTGTCCAACCGCGCCACGAAAAACACCGCTTTTCCCAACCGCGCCTCCCGCCTTCTCAATATCAAACTCAGCCCCTCCGCCGTCGCGGGGGAAGAAGGAACCAAGAAACTGACGGCGCTGATCAAAAGCTGGCGGGATCTGAAGCTGTGGCATTTGCAGTTCAATATCATCAACCGGGAGACTTTGGAAAAAGCAAAGGCGGATCCGCGGGGCTATAAAAACCTGCTGGTCCGCGTCGCCGGGTACAGCGCCTATTTCGTGGAGCTTTCCCCTGATTTGCAGGAAGATATCATTGCGCGAACGGAGCATAAAGCGGTGTGACGGGGATCATATTTAATATCCAGCGTTTTTCCCTGCATGACGGAACCGGCATCCGCACGGTGGTTTTCCTGAAAGGCTGCCCCCTGCGCTGTGAGTGGTGCGCTAACCCGGAATCTCAGCTGAGTGAGCCGGAGACCGCCTGGAGCGCCGCGAAATGCATAGGCTGCGGCCACTGTCTCACGGGCGGCGGGGCGGTCAAATGGGAAGGAGGCCGCGTCGTTCCGCTCCGCCGGCTTAGCGGCGCCGAAGCGGAACGGCTCTGCCCCGCCCGGGCTCTCCAGGTTTTTGGCGAAGAGCGCTCCGTGGCGGACATCATCGATATAGTCGAACGCGACATGATCTTCTATGAAAACTCGGAAGGCGGCCTGACCCTTTCCGGCGGGGAACCCTTGACGCAGCCCGCTTTTACGGCGGCGCTGCTGCGAGAGGCCCAAGGGCGGCATATCCATACGGCGATGGAAACCGGCGGTCTCGCGGATTATCAGGCTCTGCGCTCGGCGGCCCGGCACTTGGATCAGCTGATTTACGACGTCAAGATATTCGAGAGCCGCCTGCATCAGGAGCGAACCGGCGCGGGGAACCGGGTGATACTGGAGAATTTTCGCCGTTTGATGGACGAATTCCCGCGCTTGCCGACTCTGGCGCGGACGCCGGTGATCCCCGGCGTCAACGACAATGAAAAGGAAATATCTGACATCGCAAGTTTCATCCGCCCTTATCCCAATGTGTCCTACGAGCTTCTGCCCTATCACCGTCTGGGCGAACCCAAATACGAGGCCCTGGGCCGGGTTTATCCCATGGGGAAAGCGGCCCTGGACGCCGGCAGGTTCAAACAGCTGCAAATTTTCGCGGAAAGGAGAATGGCGCGGTGAAAGAGATACTCGGCCTCCCCCCGGTCAAAAAAACGCTGCAAAAATCCGCCTCCTTCCTGGAGTACATAGCGCTGCTGGCCGTCGTTCTGGTCATTTGGGCGCTGGTTTCCGCGAGCGGCAAGGTCAGCCCCGTCGTCATGCCGCCGCCGAAAACCATTCTGGACACCTTTGTCAGCCTGCTGCGCGACGGAACTTTGCTGAAACACGTTTGGATCAGCATCACCCGCGTTATGCACGGCTATTGCCTGGCCGCGGTCTGCGGCCTGATCCTGGGGACGGCGCTCGGGCTCTCCCCCAGGCTGAACCGCATGACGGATCTGATCATCCAGGTCGTCAAGCCTATTCCGCCGATCGCCTGGATCCCGCTCGCCATCGTCTGGTTCGGGATCGGTGAGGAATCAAAAACCTTCCTGATCTTCCTCGGCGGTTTTTTCAATATCCTCATCAACGTGATCGACGGCATCCGCCAGACGGACGAGAAGCTGGTAGAAGTTTCCAGGAGCTTCGAAACGCCGCAGTGGAAATTCGTTTCCCAGCTGATCATACCGAGCGCCCTGCCCAGCATTTTCACCGGGCTCAGAACCGGGCTTTCCACTTGCTGGATGTGCGTGATCGCGGCCGAGCTGGTCGCCTCCAATACGGGCGTCGGTTTCATGATCGACAACGCCCGGCAGTTCGGGCAGGCGAACAAGGTGATCGTGGGGATGATCGCCATCGGGGTCACCGGCAAAGTCATGGACGTCATTATCCGCGCCGCGGAAAAGAGGGTGATGCGATGGCGCTGAGAGAGGACTATGTCGTTTTAGAGCATGTCACGCGCCGGTTTTCCAATAACGGCGGGGAGCTGGTCGCTCTGAGCGGCGTGAGCCTGACGGTCCGCCAGGGGGAGTTTATCAGCATCGTCGGCGGCAGCGGCTGCGGCAAAAGTACGCTGCTGCGCGCGATTGCCGGGATCGATCCCGACTATGAAGGCCGGATCCTGGTTAAAGGGGAGGAGATCCGCCGGCCCGGCAAAGCCCGCGGGATCATATTTCAGGAGCATCGGCTTTTTCCGTGGCTCACGGCGGAGGGAAACGTGAAATACGCCCTGAACGGTATTTCCCGGGCGGAGAAACGCAAAATCGCCGAACATTATCTTGAATTGGTCGGGCTGACGGGTTTTGAAAAATCATATCCCAAACAATTGTCGGGCGGCATGGCCCAAAGAGCCGGCATCGCCCGGGCGCTGGCGAATGACCCGGAGTTTTTGCTGCTGGACGAGCCGTTCGGCGCCTTGGACGCCTTCACGAAAATGCAAATGCAAAATGAGATCGACGCCATAAAACGCAAATATAACAGCACCATGATCTTAGTGACGCACGACATAGAGGAAGCCGTATTTTTGGCCGACCGGGTCGTCGTGCTGAGTCCGCGGCCCGGAACGATCCAGAAGATTTTCCCGGTAAACCTGCCGCGCCGCCGGCAGCGCAACAATACCGAATTCATTGAGATCCGCCGCGCCGTTTATAACGAGCTTTTCACGGACAATAGGCCCGCTGCGGATTACAGCATTTGATTTTATCGGGGACCGCGCGTTCCCGTTAAAATAAAAAATTTTAGAAGGAGATACTGTCATGAACACAGGCAAAATTTTATTCTTTGCGGCCGCCCTCGCTCTGTCCGCTATCCTCACGGGATGCGCCGGGGGCGGCGCGGGGAGCGGCGCCGCCGCTGGCACGGGTTCCGCTCGGAGCGCGGCGGACGCCGGCGACCAAGGCTACAGCGCGGCTGTCCTTCGCGTCGCGATCCAGCCGTCCGCCGCTTTCGTCCCCATTTACCTTTTGCGGGATAACGGCTGGCTGGAGGAAGAAGCGGAAAAACTGGGCGTTACCGTGGAATGGACCGAATTCGTCTCCGGGCCGCCGATGAACGAATCTTTCGCCGCCGGACAGCAGGATATCGGGTTTATCGGCGACGTGCCCACCGTGCCCACCGTGTCCGCCATTTTTGCCGGACAGCAAAACACGGTCGTCGGCGTCGCCGCGTGGGGGGAAGGCGGCTACGCCATTTTGGTCGCCCAGGATTCGCCCATCGCCGGGGCGGAGGATCTGCGAGGCGGGAAAGTCGGGCTTACCGTCGGCTCTACCGCGCAAAACCTGGTGGAGAAGTATTTTAAAGCCAACGGCCTGGATATCAATAATGATGTTGAGGTCGTCAATCTGACGGTCGGCGATCTCGCCACCGCTTTGGCCAACGACCAGATCGACGCGGCCGCCGTCTGGGAACCGAGCATCACCCGCCTGACCGACGACGGGATCGCCAGGGTTTTGGCGGACGGGACCGGGATCCTGCGCGGCACCAACAATATATTCTCCACGACCGCTTTCGCGGAGGAAAACCCCAAGCTGGTCCAACTGCTGCTGGAGCAGTACGCCCGCGCCGCCAAAGCGCTGAAAGACGACCCGCTGGGCGAATCGGCGAAAGTCGCGGCGGCGTACAGTCTCAGCCCGGAACAGCTGGCCAAGGTGACGGATAAATACGACTATTCCGTCGTCGTCGCTGACGAAGATATCGAATGCCTGCGGGGGACCACCGATTTCCTGAGAAATATCGGCGTCGTCACCGACCCCGGTTTCGACATTGCCGATCACATCGACCCGTCGTACGCGAACAACGCGGATCTGGCCCAATACAAATAGGATACCTCTAAATGCTCATATGTACATCCCCGCGTTCAGGTTGCCGACGCTTTCGCGGGCGATGAGCCGGTTGGGCAGATATATCTTCAGCGGGCTCCGATGTAATTTGTTGACGCGGCTAATCAGAGTCAGGGCCGCCACAATGCCCATCTCCGTAATAGGCGCCCCGACTGTGGTGATCATGGGGGAGGCATAACCGGAAAGCACGATGTTGTCCAGACTGACGAGGGAAAGACGCTCCGGGATCTTGATCTTTTCTTCTTTGAAGCGCCGTATGGCCGCGATCGCAGCGACGTCGTTCCGGCAAAACACGGCGGTGGGAAGACGTCCCGCCGCCTGGCGCAAAAGCGCGTCCGCCCCCTGATAGCCGCCTTCCGGGCTGTTGTGCGCGCATTCCGCGATCAGGCGCTCTTCTTTGGCGATACCATGTTCGCGCAATATGTCCCGAAAGGCCAGATAGGAAACATCCTGGCCCGTTTCACCGATATACCCGATCCTTTCATGCCCGTAGCCGATCAAATGCCGCAGGGCAATTTCCGCCGCTTCGCGCCCGTCACAGATGATCTGGTCCCATTCGGCTTTCACCGGGGCGCGCCCTACCATGACGATATTTTGATATCGGTTTTCCAATAGCCGAACGATTTCCTCCTTGGCAAAATGGCCCAGGACGATGACCCCCAGCGCCTTTTCGCTGTTTTCAGCCGCTTCCGGCTTTGTTTCCTCCAAAAGCGAATAAGGGGCGCGCATAGAATAGCCCAGCGCCAGCGCTTGCTGTTCCGCAGCCCTGGCAATATGGGCAAAAAAAGGATTGTCCTCCAGGCTTTTGGCGCGCGCCAGGACGCAGGCCAGCGTCCCCTTGCGATAAGAGAGAGTCCGCTTGGGTTTTTGCCGCAGCGCCTGGGCGTTGGGGTTCGGCACATACCCCGCTTCCCGGGCGATAGCCCAGATCCGCTCCCTGATTTCGCGGCTGCCAAAAGAATCATCCGCGGAGGAGAGAACGCGCGATACGGTGGAAACGTGTACGCCGGCCCGCGCGGCGATTTCTTTTAAAGTCAACTTATCATCTCCGCAAAACATATTAATTATACATGTGTATTATGTATTATATAACAGGCTCGCGCAAATAGCAAAGGCGAATCAAGAAAACGTTTGCGCAATCAGATCCGCGGCGAACGGAGGTTAATATGGCAGTGGATTATCAGGCCCTGAAAAACGGCGGATTTATGCGCCAGACGCAAAAAAACCGCTTTTCCCTGCGACTGAAGGTGGTGGGCGGCAATCTCACGGCCGACCAGTTGCTGACCATCGCCGAAATCAGCAAAAAATACGGTGACGGGCATGTTCACCTCACTTCGCGCCAGGGAGTGGAGATTCCGTTTATCAAGCTGGCGGACGTGGAGACGGTAAAAGCCGAGCTGGAGGCCGGCGGGGTCAACACCAGCGTCTGCGGCCCCAGAGTGCGCACCGTCACCGCCTGCCAAGGCAGGGAAATCTGTCCTTTCGGCTGTATCGACACCTACCCGCTGGCGGCGGATATCGCCGACCGCTACTTTGGCCGCGAGCTGCCCCACAAATTTAAGTTCGGCGTGACCGGCTGCATGAACAACTGCCTGAAAGCCGAAGAAAACGATCTGGGCGTGAAAGGCGGTTTTATCGTCGCATGGAGCAAGGAGAGCTGCACGTTTTGCGGCCTGTGCGTCAAAGCTTGCCGGGAAGGGGCTGTTATCCGGGCCGGCGGAGAGATCTTGTTAGATGAAAACAAATGCAACCATTGCGGGCGCTGCGTCAAAGCCTGCCCTCCCGGCGCCTGGAAGGGCGAGCCGGGCTATATCCTCTCTTTCGGAGGCCTCTTTGGCAACTTCATCGCCAAGGGGAAGCGGGTCCTGCCAATCATCCGAGACAAGGAAACGCTGTTCCGGGCAGCTGACGCGGCGCTGGCTTTTTTCGAGCGGCGCGCGAACCCAGGCGAGCGGTTCCGCGCCGCCATCGACCGCGCCGGCTGGAGTACGTTCCAAAAAGAAATGGAGACGGTAGCGCTGATCTATCCGCCATTGCGATGAATTACCAAGGTGATACGCCGTCAGATCGGCGCCGTGTTCCAG
>JAISEW010000195.1 GCA_031263945.1 Gracilibacteraceae bacterium
GGAATCCGTTGAACACGAGTGCGCCGTCGGCGGCGTCCCCGTTAAGCTGGAGAGCGTTTGTTTCAACGTGCCCAAAAATAACGCCGCGCGGATCATGATCGGCGGCCGGCACTATTCCCCCGGCGGCCGCGGGCTGAACTTCGTCGTTTTTGATATGGTCGCGAAAACTCTGCTCGACGCCGTGAGCTTCGACACTTACAGCGACCGCTTTCCCTGCCGGCGGCCGCGCGACATGGCGGAAGGGCTGCTGCGCTATAAAAACACTCATCCGGGCGTTTCGCTCCTGTGTTTTAACTTGCCGAAGTTTCCGGACGCCGATCTCAGTGATAACGAGAAATTCATATTGCAATTTGCCGTCGGACGCGCGAATATCCTGCAAAATTTAGATAAACCGATATTCGCTCTCAATAAATATTTCCCGTCGCCCGAGGAAATACGCGAAGTGCTGCGCGCCCCCACATCATATCTCGGCGTGAACGGGGTCCGTCAGTTTGAGGATACGCGCGGCCGGCGCGTCAATACGTCCGGCGGTCACCGCGTGACGACGGATCAGCCGAAAAACTATGGGCGGACAGTCTATCTGGTCGGCGGCTGCCAGATCTTCGGCGTCGGCGCCTCGGACGAAGGCACGGTCGCCTCGCATCTGCAAAGGCTGTTTAACGATCTCGCCCCGGCGCAGGAGGCCGTCGTGCAAAATTACGGGTTTTACCTGGCGGAAGCCGGCGACGCCCAAACGGGGGAGGAACTGGCGATACTGAACGCCTTGCCCGCCAGAGCCGGCGACGTGATCCTCTGCGATTTTGGGATGGATCCGGAAATCCCGTACGTCGATATGGCGGAAGCGGCCAGGCGCCCTCATCATTACGGCGAAGTGTTTTTTGACACGATGCACCGCACCGAGGACGGCAACCGGATGATCGCCGATAAATTATTTGAAAGGCTGGCGCGGGAAAATTTCTTCGCCGGCGCGCGGCCCGTTTTGCCAGGCGATCCGGTCCCTATCTCTAAAACCGGCCTGGACAGCGGCGCGCAGAAGGCGCTGGCCGAATACAAAAAGATCCTGACCGATTTTTATAATTCCATGTTCGGCATAACGATCGGCGCGGTGGTGATGAATTGCAACCCTTTTACCATGGGCCACCGTTATTTGATCGAACAGGCGGCCGCTCAGGTCGATCATCTGATAATTTTCGTCGTTCAGGAAGACAAGTCCGTTTTTCCCTTTGACGAAAGGCTCCGGCTCGTCGACGAGGGGGTAAATGATCTGAAAAATGTCACGGTCATACCGAGCGGCCGGTTTATCATCTCTTCGCTGACATTTTCTGGATATTTCAATAAGGCGGAGACGCAGGACCGCGCCGTCGATTCCTCGCTCGACGTCGCCCTGTTCGCGCGGGAAATCGCGCCCTGCCTGAACATAAGCGCGCGCTTCGCCGGGGAGGAACCTTTTGACGCCGTGACCAGGCGCTATAACGACACGATGCGCGCCGTTTTACCGCAGTATGGGATCCGATTTATCGAAATACCGCGAAAGGAAATAGAAGGAGAAGCGATCAGCGCCTCGCGGGTGCGGAAATTGCTGGACGCGCGGGATTTTGCCGAAATCGCGAAAATCGTTCCGCCGGCGACGCTGGAATATTTGATGAAGCGCTAACGCTAAAGGCGCATTGTTCTCGGGTTTATTCCTTTTTTTCCCAGAGGATAAACCGGGCCTGGGCCGCGCAAGCCGAAGCCTCGATCACCTTTGCGTAATCCACGGCGAAATCCGCCGCCAGGCTGTCGATGAGGTCCATATACCCGGCGTGTTCCGAGGGGACGACGAGGTCGATCTCCGGCAAGGCCAGCCACAGCGCCATGTCGTCCAGGAGCGGGCCTTGATCCGTCGTGATGATGGAAATCGACTTCATGCCCGCGCAATCCGTTTCAAAATCGCCGATCCGGAGTTTCTGGTTCGCGTAGCTCACATTTTCTGAACCGTCAACCACTCTGGTCATTGTCACATTGTCACTCCTTTTCATATTCCCTCGTCCTCGAGGCGCGCCCGGGCCATCTCCGCCAGCTCCCGCGTATTCAGGAGCCGAACCGTCCGCAGGCTGCCATCCGTGTCCAGCACCAGCGTCCCGGCGTCCAGCGTCCCTAAAAATCCCGGCAGGCGGGCCGTCGTTTCCAAGGTCACGGGATCCAGCAAAAACGTATACCGCTCGGACGCGGCGGAAACGTATCCCGCCGCGATATACCCGTCCAGCGCGCGTATTTCCGCTAAATAAGCGTTTTCCGCCAAAGCGCGGACGGGCGTCCCGTCCGCCGCGTACGCCGCCGCGTCGCCGTGCAGCGGGGAAATAAAAACATACCCGCCCGCGAAATACGCTTCCGCCCGGCCGATGGCCTCAAAATCAAAGCTTTTTTCCGCCGCGCCGCCCCGCGCCGTGAATACCGCCCCCGCCGCCCCGTCGGCGATGGCGAAAACGGCGGCGTCTCCGTCCGCCCGGCTCGCGCCGATGAGTTCGCCGGCGCCGATCTCGCTCCCATTCCAAAAAACCCGCTCATCCCGGACGGTCACGAGCCCGCCGCCCACCGGCAGAGCGGTGGCCGCGTCAGGCTCCGCCGCCGCCGTCGCCGCGGCCGTCGCCGTCGTCAGATCATACAGCGTGACGACTCCGTCCGCGCCTAAGACGCTCACGCCAAAATCCGTATAAAACACAGACTTTACACCAGTTTTTCCCTTTACTTCCAATAAAAGGGATCCATCCGCGCCGGAATAGATGAGCAGTCTGTCCTGATACAGCACCGCCACGTTACCGCTCGCCTCGTCATACTGCGTGTCCAGGACGGCGAGCGGGTCGGGAAAATCCTGTTCGGCGAGGACGGTCCCGCTCCAGTCGCACAGGCGCAGGCCGTTGTAGGAGTAAAAAACCGCCCGCTCCCGATCGGCGCTCAGTTTGGCCTCGGAAAAACGGTAGGCCCGGTCATAGGTCAAAAGCGCTTCCCCGGCGTCGCCTGAATACCTCAATATCCGCACGGTTTTCGCGTCATAACTCCCGGTCAGGGCGTATTTCTCGCCGATGGCCGCGAAATGGCAGGTGTAGCCGGATTGGTATGTCCGGCTGTCCGCGCCGGCAAACCGGTACGGCCCCTCGCTTTCACAGATCAGAAACGTCTCTCCGTTTTTTTGGAAAGTCTCCACCCGCCCGCCGGCGGAAACCGCGTGCGCCGCCTCCCCCGTCCGCGCGTCCACCGTCATGATCTGATCGGCGAAAGCGACGTACAGCCCGCCCTCCCCGGCCAGAGGAATAAAACGGGCGGAATCGGATTCATAGCGGGCGGCCTCCTCGCCGGTTTCGGCGTCATAAATGAGGAAAACGGCGTAATACGGCTCGGTCGTCACCGCCGCGAAGGCCAGCGTCTCCCGGTAAAAGCCGCCGCTGCAATGGACGGCGGGCGAGACGGCTTCCGGCATAAATCCGGGGAGACGGCGGGGATAGACCGGCGTTTCCGCGCCCGTCGCCGTATCGAAGACCGCGAGCGAGCCGTCCGCGAAGCTGACCGCCAGCCGGCCGCCGCTCGCGCTCAGGGCGAACAGCGTGTCACGCGGGTCGATGAAACTGTCGTCCGCGGGGATCCGCATGGCCCGGCCGCGGAAACTGATCTCCCCCAGCGCCCGTCCCTCCGGTGAATAGAGGGCCGCCGCCCCCGAATCCTTGTAAACGGCGGCGATCAAGGACCCGTCCGCGGAGACGGCGATCTTGGTGGCGGGAGCGCCCTGCCAGAGGGTCGCCCCTTTTTCGATATCATAGGCCGTCAGGGCGTCCGGGCCGGTGAACAGAACGACACTGTCGGACAAAAACCATACGTCGGCCAGCGCGGAACGGACTGTGGGCAGCTGAAGCGCCTCCTGCCCGCGCTCCAGGTCGTACACCATGAGCTCAAACGGGCGGAGAAAAGCCGCATAGCGCTCTCCCGGCGAGAGCAGGATCTTGCCCGGCGCGGCGGGCAGGCGGACGGCCTTATACGGCTTGAAGCCGCTCGCCGCGTCATAGACCCCCAGCGCGTCCGCGAGCGCTTTTTCCGCCGCGGGGACAAACGGGCGCTCCGGGCGCTCCAGATCCAGCGGCAGCGCCTCCAGAGCCAGCCGGGCCGCGGCGTCGGGATCGCCGTCCGCCATTTCCCGTTCGGAGTATTCCGCCAGCACATAGGATTGGTTTTCCAGTTTCAGCTGCATCTCCCGGTCTATCCGGACATACTGATAGGTGGAAAACGAACCGAAAGAAAGGGTAAAAACGAAGGCGGCGCTCACGAGAGCCGCTATCCGCCGGATGCGTCTCGCCCTGTGCCGCCGGCGCAGATCGTCGAAGGCGCAGCCCAGCACCGGGGCCAGGAGGCGCAGTTTTTCCTCTTTCAGCAGTTTGATGCTGCCCGCCCAGGTCGCGGCGCGGATATCCGCAGCGAGCGGTTCGACGAAGATTTTTTCCCCGCCCACTTCCCGTTCCCGCAGACCGGGCGGAAAAGACTCGTCCGGCTCGCCGTCGATCAGCAAAGTGATTATTTTATCTTTACCGTGCAGCTCGCCGAACCGCTCCACTTCGCGCATGACCCACTGAGAGCCGCAGGTGCGCCGGGAGCAGATGAGCAGGAGAAAGTCAGAATTTTCCAGCGCTTCGTTGATGCTGTCGGACAGATTGGAGGACGTGGGCAATTCCTCGCGGTCGCGGAACACCCGCTCCAGTTTCTTTTTGCCGGTCTTTTGGGCGATAGGCGCCGGAATACGATAGGTTTCCAGCATCCGGTGCAGTTTTTCCGCCACCAGGCCGTCGAGCTCCCCGTGACGATAACTGATGAAAGCGTCATATCGCATTGATTTTCACCTCGAATGATGACAGCCAAATGTTTATAACAGCGACCAGTGTGTCGTCAAGAAAGCGGAAAGCGTTTGTCAGGATGGCGCTTGGAATCCCATACGCAGCTTCGGCAATACATCCGGTGACAGCGGCCAGCGTGTCGCTGTCGCCGCCCAAGGAAACGGCGTTGCGGATGGCGTCCTCAAAGCTATGGCTTTCGAGAAAAGCGATGATGGCTTCCGGCACGGTCTCCTGACAGCTTTCGTTAAACCGGTACGCCGGGCGGATCTCGTCAAGCGTCCGGGATAAATCATAACCGTACTTGCTCTCGACATAGCTTTTTATTTCTTCTTTGCTCCCCCGCTCACGGGCAAGATAAATCGCGGCGGCGGTCGCCTTTGCCCCTTTTATTCCTTCCGGGTGATCATGTGTCACTGCCGCCGATCGCTCGGCGAGAGTTTCCGCTTCTTCGAGCGAGTTGGCAAACCATCCGCAAGGGGAAACCCGCATCGCCGAGCCGTTGCCCCAGGAGTTGTATGGCCGGCGGTCGTCGGATCTGAGCCAAGAGGCAAACTGGCCGCCATAGCCCGCACCCGGATAGAGTTGGCCGTACTTTTTCA
>JAISEW010000240.1 GCA_031263945.1 Gracilibacteraceae bacterium
TCAGCGCAAGCCCCTCTTTATGCGCTGTAAAAACGCGACGATGCCTGACGGTTTCGCGGCGGACGCCGCTGTGGCCGCCGGCGGCGCCGTTATTGACTGGCCTGTGAGCCGGCCGGCTATTTCCAGCACCCGGCGCGCGTATTCCCCGTCCGGTTCGCACAGGAGCAGCGGATTCTGGTTTTTCAGCGATTGGGTCACTTTTTTATCTTCATAGATCCATCCCAGCATTTCCGGATTGATCCGGCCCTGCATTTCCGGGTTGGCCTGGAAGAACTGTCCCGTGGCCCGATGGATCTTTTCCAGGCATCGCCGGGCTTCGTCTTCAGAATCACAGCGATTGAAGACCATGAGCGGATTGAGCGGGCTGCCGCGCAAAGCGAGGGCTTTGGCCGCGGAATAAGTATCCATCAGAGCGTGCGGTTCCGGTGTGGTGGTGAGGATGAGCGAGTCCGCCGCTTCCAGGAATTTGAGTACGAGTTCGGAAATACCGGCGCCCGTGTCAACCACAAAGATATCAAAATCATCCTCCACGTCGGCAAATCCGGAAATAATACGGTTAAATCGCAGCAGATCCCAAGAAGTCAAAGAAGATATCCCGCTGGAGCCTGGGATTATCTTCAGACCGCCGGGCGCCTCCGTGATCACGTCCCGCAGACTGCATTCCCCATTGAGCACATCGGTCAGGTTGCGCGGCGCGTTAAGCTTCAGCAGCACTTCCACGTTGGCCATGCCGATATCGGCGTCGAGCAGCAGCACTCTTTTTCCCAGACGGCAGAGCGCCAGACTCAGATTGATGCTGAGAGTGGTTTTGCCGACGCCGCCTTTGCCGCTGCCAATAGCTATGACCTGAGTTCGGTGTTCCCGCCGCTCCAGGCGCGGTATACTGACGCTCCAGATTTTTTCCGCCGTCCGCCGGGCGACGACTTGAGCGGTCAGCGTATGGGCGCCGCTGGGGTGGAGAATGCGCAGCGCGGCGCCGACGGGGATCAACAGCAAATAACCCTTGTGCAAAGGGATCTTTAAGTCGAGACGATCAGGAAAAACGCCGGCGATCCGCGTTCTGTAGATATCGCGATATTGCTCGCAGTCTGTTGTAAAAACCAGCTTTCGTCCGGCTTGCAACCAATCTTCCCGCATGGTTCCTCGCTTAAATCATCATGACCGCGCCCTCGTATACCACGCCGGTCAAAGCGTCAACCGTGAGCGTAACTCCGTTTTTCATATTGAGTACCGCGTCCTGGACGCCGACAATAGTCGGGATCCCAAATTGCAGAGCGGCGATGGCGGCGTGCGACGTCAGTCCGCCTGTCTCCACCACGACCGCGCCGGCTTTGGACATGACGGAAATATGCTCCATATCCGTGTAAGGGACGACGAGGATATCACCGGCCTGAAATTCATCCGGGTCCAGCGAAGTATTGACTGTACCGGTATAACGCTCGCGGCCGATGCCCAGACCCCGGCCCAGGACATTGCCGACCACCTGCACCTTGATCAGATTGGTGGCGCCTACTCTGCCCACGGGCACCCCGGCTGTCAAAACCACGACGTCGCCCGTTTTGACATATTTCTTCGCCAGGGCCTCGTTGACGGACACGGAAAGCAGTTCGTCCGTTTCGTGAATTTCCGGGATCAATACGGTAAAAACACCCCAATTGATGCTGAGACTGCGAGCCGTAGCCGCCAGCGGCGTCGCCGCCACCACCGGCGCTTTGCTGCGGAATTTGGAGATCATGCGGGCCGTGATGCCGCTCTGGGTCGGGGTGATGATGGCGGAAGCGTTGAGATCCCGCGCTATGGTATTGCTGGCGTGACCGATGGCTTCGGCGACATTCGGATGATAAGATACCCGCGGCGTCTCTTTCTGAAACATGATCTCCTCTGTCCGGCAGGCTATCTTGGCCATGGTTTCCAGCGACTTGAGCGGATACATGCCGGCCGCCGTCTCCCCCGAAAGCATGATCGCGTCGGTCCCGTCGATGATGGCGTTGGCGACGTCGCTGGTTTCCGCCCTGGTCGGCCGCGGGTTGCGCATCATAGAATCAAGCATCTGTGTGGCGACGACGACAGGTTTTCCGGCGTCATTGCATTTGCGGATGATTTCTTTTTGAAAGATCGGCACTTCCTCTACGGGGATCTCCACGCCGAGATCTCCGCGCGCCACCATGACGCCGTCGGACACCTCTATGATCTGGTCGATATTGGCGATCCCCTCGCGGTTTTCTATCTTAGCGATTATCTTGATGTTGGCGCCGCGCTGCTCCACCACCGTGCGCACTTCCAGTATATCGGCCGCTTTGCGGGTAAAAGAAGCGGCGATGAAGTCCACCTGCTGCTCGATACCGAAGATTATATCCGCTCTGTCTTTTTCTGTCAGCGCCGGCAGCTGGATGGTTACATTCGGCACGTTCACGCCTTTACGCGATTTGAGTCTCCCGCCGTTCAGCACCTTGGTCAGTATTTCCCCGTCCCGGGCGGAGAGGACCGCGAGTTCGATCAGACCGTCGTCCAGCAGGATACTGTCGCCTTCCTTCACATCCCGCCACAGATCGACATAAGTGACGGATACCCTGGAGACGGAGCCGATCTCATCTGTCAGATCCAAGGTGAACTCCTGTCCGGCCGTGAGATCGACTCCGTCGTCTGCCATAAGGCCGGTGCGGATCTCCGGGCCTTTCGTGTCCAGCAGGATACCGAGGTCGCAGTCGGCCTTCAGCGCTTCCATGCGGAGCGTGTGTATCCGTTTCGCGTGCTCCTCATGGCTGCCGTGGGAAAAATTCAGCCGGGCGATATTCATGCCTGCCTCTATCATTTTACCAACAATTTCCGGCGGGTCGGAAGCGGGTCCCATCGTGCAGATGATTTTTGTCCGGCGCATTTTTTCCTCCTTACCGCTCCCCTATCAATAGCCTTTGGCGGCGCAGTACTTCACGAGATCGATCACCCGGTTGGAATATCCCCACTCGTTATCGTACCAGGCAAATACTTTCAGCATATCGCCGCCGAGCACCATCGTGGAAAGACCGTCCACAATGGAACTGTGCGCGTCGCCGTTAAAATCACGGGAAACAAGCGGCAGTTCCGTATAGGCTAAAATGCCCCGGAGCGGGCCGGCGGCCGCGGCTTGCAGTTTGGCGTTTACTTCTTCCTTCGTCACTTTGCCGCTCGTGACGACGACCAGATCCACCAGCGAAACATTCGGGGTCGGCACCCGCACCGACAGCCCGTTCATTTTGCCTTGCAGCTCCGGCAGGACAAGAGACACAGCCTTGGCCGCGCCCGTCGTCGTCGGCACCATCGACTGAAAAGCTCCGCGCGCCCGCCGCCAGTCCTTGTGTTCCAAGTCAAGGATACGCTGATCATTGGTAACGGAATGCGTCGTCGTCATCATGCCTTTTTCGATGCCGAACTCCTGGAGGATGACTTTGGCGACAGGGGCCAGACAGTTCGTCGTGCAGGAGGCGTTGGAAATAACATGATGTTTGGCCGGATCATATTTTTCTTCATTCACGCCCATGACGACGGTGAGGTCTTCTTCTTTGGCCGGAGCGGAAATGACCACTTTTTTCGCGCCCGCTTCCAAATGTTTGGCCGCGTCTTTGCGCGCCGTGAACCGTCCGGTGGATTCGATCACGATATCCGCGCCGAGTTCTTTCCAGGGCAGCGCCGCCGGTTCTCTCTCCGACAAAAGTTTAACGCTTTGCCCGCCCACTTTCATCACGCCGCCTTGTACTTCCACGTCTTCCGCCAATATGCCGTGCGTCGAATCGTATTTCAATAAATGCGCCAGCAAATCGGCGGCGCCCAGATCGTTTACGGCTACGACCTCAATATCGCCGGGCGAAGACAGGATTGCCCGCAAACACAACCGCCCGATTCTGCCAAACCCGTTGATAGCCACCTTTGTCGCCATGGTATTTTCCTCCTAAAATGTTTTATTCAGGAAACAGCCCCTTGGGACCTGTGCAACGATAATTTGCACAAATCCTTGCGTTAACTATGTTATTTTCGCTTTTTGCCGCCGAATTCCTGCCGCCGCGGCAGTAAAATACATGCCGCGAGACGGCGGAAAAAAGACTCGGAAAAAGATTCACTGCTCCGTTGTCTCGTTCATGTTGATGAGCGCCGCCGCGTATCCGGCGCCGAAGCCGTTGTCGATATTGACCACCGTGACGCCGGTGGCGCAGCTGTTTAACATGGCCAGCAAAGGCGCCAGCCCCTGAAAATTCGCCCCGTAACCTACGCTGGTCGGCACGGCGATGACCGGTCGGGGCACGAGTCCGGCCACCACGCTCGGCAAAGCGCCGTCCATGCCGGCCGCCACGATCACCACCCGCGCGGCTTGCAGCAGATCGATATGGGCCATCAGCCGGTGCAGGCCGGCCACGCCGACGTCAGCCAGCGATTCGGCCCGGCAGCCCATGGCTCTGGCGGTGATCAGCGCCTCCTCCGCCACGGGCCAGTCCGCGGTGCCGGCGGAAACGACCAAGACATTGCCCTGCTCGCGCCGCTGCTCTCCCGGCAACAATATGAGACGGGAAATAGGATAGTATACGGCGTCCGGCAAAGCGTCCCGCACCGCGGCGAAAATTTCCCCGCTCGCCCGCGTAGCCAAAATATTCCCGCCGCCCGCGCGGCGCAGTTCCCGCGCGATGGCGGTCACCTGCTCCGCTGATTTGCCGGGGCAGTAGATCGCTTCCGCAAAACCCTTGCGGTAACGGCGATGCGTGTCCACGAGCGCGAATCCCATATCGCTGTAGTAGAGCGCGCGCAGTTCCCGCTCCGCGGCCGCGGCTTCCAGTTCGCCGTCTCGCACTTTTTGCAGAATATTCAGGATATTATCCATCTTTACTCCGCTTCCAGGCAGCGGATGAGCAAATCGCGCGCCATGAGGATATCCGCTTTGGCTGCCGTTTCCGCCGGACTGTGGATGTAGCGCGTCGGCACGGCTAGGCCGGCGGTGGCTACGCCGCCGCGGGAGAGGTGGACGGGGCCGGCGTCCGTTCCACCCTTGTCGATGATCTCCCACTGAAAAGGAATGCCGGCGTCCCGCGCCAACGCCGCTACCGCCTCCCGGCGTTCGGGCGCGATGATCACGCTGCGGTCCATGACTTTAATGGCGGGCCCGCCGCCCAGGCGCAGCGTGACCACCGGATTGCGCGGTATATCGTCGGCGACGGTGGCGTCGACGATATAGGCCATATCCGGTTCCAAGGCGAAAGCCGCCGTCCGGGCGCCGCGCAGCCCCACCTCTTCCTGCACCGAAAAAACAAAGTGCAGGTCATGCCGGGACTGGACGCGCCGCAGGGTCTCCAGGAGGATAAAACAGCCGGCGCGGTCGTCCAGCGCTTTACCGGAAACCGTGTCCGCGGTCTCGGTCATCTCTACCCCCAATACGGCCATATCGCCGGGGCCGACGCCGCGGGCGGCGACGGCCTCCGCCCCGAGACCGGCGTCCAGATAAAACCGGCGGGTTTCCTTTTTATCCTGGCCGGGTTCCGTATACTGGCGGGCCAGCACCGCCGCGAGCCCGGACTGAAAACGCAGGCGCTGCCCTTCCAACCGCTCGGCGTGAAAACCGCCGACCGGCGCGAAACGCATGAATCCGTTATCATCGATATGTGTCACCATCACGCCGATTTCATCCATATGCGCGCAAACCATGACCCGCCGGCCGGTCGGCGCGGCCGCGGCCCGGCGCGACACTATCAGGTTACCAAGCGTGTCTTCCCGCGTTTCGTCAGCGTAAGGCGCG
>JAISEW010000262.1 GCA_031263945.1 Gracilibacteraceae bacterium
ATTCTCAGGCAAGCCTGCGCAGAATACGACGGAACGGCGGCAGACGCGGCTATTTCCGCGTTGAAAGAAGATGCCCGGCAGCCGGATACCCGCGCCATGCTCCGCAAAATCTCTGAATATCTTTTGCATAGCGATTTCGACGAAGCCGCCAACACGACTGACGCTTTAATGCAATGTTTTATGTGGAGGTGATAAGGGGCTGTTTGGCATAAAACAAAATTTGCCGAACTTTTTTAAATGTTAGTCCGGGCCAGGACCGGCTTGTTCAGAGCCCAGAGCGCCGCTCTGGCCGCCTTGGCCGCCCTCGGCGTCGAACGGGTGATCAGCAGACGGCAAAGCGTAGCGGGCGATGAATTTACTGACCTCCGGCGCGGCGTTTCTGGGACATTCGAGCGCCAGAAAACCCGCGAGCATATCGGCCGTGCCAAGCTCCGGGCTGATCCGGTTTACGTCTATGGTCATTGAGCCCTCGCCGCCCAGCGCCGCGCCGCCCAGCGCAAACTGCGCCGAGCCGCTGCCGTCCTCCACATACACTAAAACCAACCGGTTATCTTGAAAGAACTCCTCGTCGTATTGCGCGAAAATGCCGGCAAAATCATACAAAGCCTCCCCGCCGGCCATATAGTCCGCGAGCGCGTCCGCGTCCTCAAAATGCGTCGCCGAAAGATATTGGACGCTGCTCACCGTGAATCCCTCCTTATAATCAGAGTGCCGCGCGGCGTACTTCCAGCCGCCCTCGCTCCACCGCACCCTGTGGAAAGCCGAGGCCCTGATAAGCGGATCCGCCGCCGGCAGGTAATTCGCCTCCGGGTCGCCGCTTTCCGCCCCGCTGCCCGCGCCCGGAGCACAAGCGGTCAAAGCGGCGGCGATAATCAGCGCCGCGGAGACGACGACGGCGGCGCGGATATATTTCCTATTTTTTCCAATCACGATTTGCCCCTCCCCTTACCCGGCGGGTTCATAAGTTTGAGCGAAAACATCCTCGCGGATGATATACACGTCATTATGATCGTCGCAGCGCACGGCGATATAATCACCCGGCTTGCCGCTCATGTACCCCTCGGTGTTCCAGGCGGTAAAAACCTTGGTGTGCCGGGTCAGCCGGGCCGCGCGGACGCAGACTTCCCCCCGCGCTAGGCAGGGGGCGGCGAGAGCCAGGAATTCCAGGGATTCGCCGGTTATTTTGTTGCGCACAGTCGGGGAATAGTTGTAGGCATAAGCCGGTTTCTCATTTAGCGGCAGAGGCTGGTAACTGCGTTCGAACTTATCGATCTTCATAGGATAAGCTTCGCCCAGCACGCCGACGACGACGACTATATCGTCCGCGGCGGCAATATCCGCGTCTCCTTCCAGAGTGCGGAGGATCATCGGCGTTCCTTTAGGAAAAACAGCCAAGGAAGGGACGAACAGCACGGGGATTTTTTTCTTGATATATTTAGGCATGGCGTCTATGTCCAAATTATGGTTCGCGGCTTCCACCAGATCGTAATTCGTCAGGTAATCACGCAGACGCTGTTCCAGAAAAACATGCGGCGCGACCCCCAGCGCCGCCAAAGCGGTCTGACTGATAAAACCGCCCGCCTTTTCCCGGTGCCCGCCGCCGGAACCGACGCCCGCGGTAATAAATTCCGCGCATTCACTGGCCATGATTTCCCTGACGCGGGCGCGCACGGACAGCTTCAGGCCGGCCGGCGTCTCGTTGTAAACGACGCAGAGGTCGATCTCGCTGACTTGCAGGGCCAGATCGCTGATGAAGCCCAGTATGTTCGGGTCACAGGGGGCGGATCTGAATACGGCGAAGCGCAGACCCGTGTCCGCCTGGTAGTCCGTCAGGGCGGTCCCGGCGACGCGCAGTTCGGGAAAAGACAATATGGAATTTTTTAACTTTTTTAGAATTGTTTGGTCAAAATGGAGATTGTCCCGCATATCCTTATCGAGCGGGTGGCCGATCTCCGCCAGATTAGCCGTATCCGTGTACAGGCCGTAGTAAAGAGCGGTAGCCACGTCGCCGCGGGCGGCAAAATCAAAGCCTTCCCGGCGCAGGCCGTCCCAGACCAAAGTGGAGCAGCTGCCGAGGTAGGGAAGGATAACGCCGTAAGTAAAATCCGATTTTTCCTGCTGATGATGATCGAAGACGAAAACCGTCCGGGCCGGGATCTTCGTCACATTGCCCGCGCCATACTGACAATCGACGAGGACCAGCGCGTCGTTTTCCGGCGCCGCGCCGGCAGGCCTGAGCGGAATAGACAGGGCGCGGATCATTTCCAGCAAATTAGGCTTTGTGATCTGGTTCCGGCCGCCGTAAACAAACGCCGCCTCCTTGCCTTTGCTTTGCAGAAAAGCGTGCAGGGCAAAACCGGAGGCGATGGCGTCCGCGTCAGGATTATCATGGCATTGGATCACAATTTTTTCAAAATCCAAAAGCTTTGTCATAGGCAGCATATTTTATTATCCTCAATCCATTATAAATTGCCCTCTGAAATATTATATCTCAGGCGGCTGAAAATATCAATCCCCGGAAACGGGCTCGGGAAAGGCACCCCTTTTGAGCAACTTCTCACGTTGTTTATTCTCAGACGCAACCATCTCGCTTCCACCGCGAATAATTAGTTCAAGTCCTGCCAAAAAAGCCT
>JAISEW010000078.1 GCA_031263945.1 Gracilibacteraceae bacterium
CTGTCGCTGTTCTTCATTGATGAAGCGGCGAAATACAAGCGGTATGATGAGGCGGGGCAAGCGTTCAATGGCGAATATGCCGATATGTTTGAAGAAGAATACAAGGTTATCGTCGGCACTATGCAACGGGAATTCGGCGATGACGATTGGGTGTCCTACCTTGACGGGATCACGCCGGAAAGCACTCATGCCGGGTACTTCTCAATCGATAAAAAGAGCCGCCGCATGGTGGACAGCAGACTGGGCGATAAGAAAGAGCGCACATCGGACGACGCGGACGCTTATGACCTCATTATGAAGAACAAAGAGCGTCTGCTTGACCGCCGCGAGCCTTTGCGTTTTATCTTCTCGCATTCGGCGCTCCGCGAGGGTTGGGACAACCCGAACGTATTCCAGATTTGCACCTTGAAGCAGAGCGGCAGCGATGTCCGCAAGCGGCAGGAAGTTCCGTCAAATATAGGCTTAACCCCTCTGCCGCTGGATAGGAAGCCTATTTTAAAATAGTTGCGCCCGCCGGCGCTCGAAAAAAGGATATGCGCTCTCCGGTGTAGAATAGTGCAAGGATTATACAATTCACGCGCAGAACTCAGGCGAAATCAGATCAGACACGGCATACGGCGAGATAACTGTGATTGAAACACCGGGCGGCAGTGTGGCAGTCACGGTTTGGCGCACTCTGATTCTTGGATGGCATAAAAGAGCAAGGGAGAGATCACATTTTGAAAACCTACGATTCCAAGGACATTCGCAACGTCTGCCTTGTGGGGCACGGCGGTTCAGGCAAAACTTCCCTCGTGGAAACGATGCTTTTTAACGCGGGTCAGACGAATCGCGCCGGCAAAGTGAACGACGGCAACACCGTCTCCGATTATCTGCAGGAGGAGATCCAGCGGCGTTTATCCATCAGCACGACCGTCATCCCGGTGGAGCATGCCGGCGTCAAGATCAATGTCCTGGACACGCCCGGCTATTCTGATTTTATCGGCGAAGTACTCAGCGCTTTGCGCGTCGTGGAGACGGGGATCCTGCTGCTGAGCGCCGTCGACGGCGTGGAGGTCCAAGCGGAGATCATCTGGGATATTATGGAAGAAAAACAGCTGCCGCGCACCGTTTTCATCAACAAACTCGACCGGGAAAACGCGCGCCCGGCCCAGGTCCTGGACGATCTGCGCGCCATGTATCCCGGCGTCCGCTTCGCCCAGATGCAGATCCCCGTCGGCCAGGAGGATTCCTTCAGCGGCGTCATAAACATATTGGGAGACATTCCCGCCGAGCATCAGGACGAGGCGGAGATCCTGCGGGAGGCCTTGGCCGAGTCCGTGGCCGAAGCGGACGACGCCCTGCTGGAAAAATATCTGGAAGGCGAGCATCTGACGGAAGCGGAACTCGTGCAGGCGACCGGCAAGGCGCTGGCCGCCCGTATGGTGGTGCCCGTTTTGTTCGGCTCCGTCGAGAAAAATATCGGCGTGAAGGAGTTGGCGCAGTTCATCGCCGACAAGGTGCAGGCCCCCGAGCCGGCGGCGGAAAAATCGGCGCTGGTCTTTAAGACGCTGGCCGACCCCTTCCTGGGGAAGATGACGTTTTTCCGCGTGTACGGCGGCTCTTTTACCAGCGACGCCCCCATATACAACGCGACCAGGGAAACGGAGGAAAAAGTCGGGCAGCTGTTTTATCTGCGCGGTAAAACTCAGGATAATACGCCGAAAGTCCAGCCGGGCGACATCTGCGTCGTCGCGAAACTGCAGGAGACCAAGACCGGCGACAGCCTGAGCGCGAAAGACAAACCGGTGATCCTGCCGGGGATCGACTTCCCGGAACCGACGCTGCCGGTCTACGTGCGGCCGAAGAACAAGGGCGACGAGGATAAAGTCGGCGCTTCGCTGGCCCGGCTGGCGGACGAGGATCCGACCATCCGCATCAGCAAGAACACGGAGACGAAGCAGCTCATCTTGACCGGCATCGGCGAAATGCAGCTGGACGTCGTCAGTGAAAAACTGATGCGCAAATTCGGGGTGGCGGTGGAAATGGAAACCCCGCGCGTGCCTTACCGGGAAACCATCCGCAAGGCCGTGAAAGAAGTGCAGGGCAAGCATAAAAAACAAAGCGGCGGCCACGGGCAGTACGGAGACGTCTGGATCCACATGGAGCCGAATCCCGGGGTGGAATTTGAGTTCAAAGAGAAAATATTCGGCGGCTCTGTCCCCCGCAATTTTTTCCCGGCGGTGGAAAAAGGGCTGCGTGAAGCGGTGGCGGAAGGATTCCTCGCCGGTTATCCCATGACGGGCGTTTCTTTCACCCTCTACGACGGTTCGTATCATAGCGTGGATTCATCGGAAATGGCCTTTAAACTCGCGGCGATCATGGCTTTCAAAAAAGGGATCGAACAGGCGAATCCCGTGCTGCTGGAGCCGATCGTCGAAGTGGAAATAAAGACGCCGGACACGTTCACGGGCGACGTGATCGGCGATCTGAACACCAAACGCGGCCGGGTGCTGGGCATGGAGCCGCAGGGCAAATCCCAGGTCATCAAAGCGCAGGCGCCGCAATCGGAGATGATGCGCTACAGCATCGACCTGAAATCCATCACCCAGGGCCGCGGTTCCTTCACGAGCAAATTCCTCGGCTATGAGGAGATGCCGGCCAAACTGTGCGAGGATCTGGTGAAAAAACTGAAAGCTCTGCAGGAGAAATAAAACACCTCCGTCGTCATTCCGGGCTCGTCCCAGAATCCATTCTCTCCCCCGTCGTCATTCCGGGCTTGTCCCGGAATCCAGGAAACAGGGATGGATTCCGGCATAAAGCCGGAATGACGGGGGAGGATCGGCAACAGGCAAGATGTGATATGTTTAGGCAATTCGACCTGGTATTAAAAGCGGCTCTCCGGGGCAGGGCGGCGCATTTCCTCATTTTGCACGGCGGCGGCGCCGACGCGCGGCGGGAGGCTTTTTTGCGGCTGGCCGCTCTGCTGAACTGTGAAAACGAGACCGACCCCGGCTGCGGGCATTGTCTTTCCTGCCGTAAGATCAGGAATAACAACCACCCCGACGTCTATATCGTGGAGCCGGCCGGGAAGTCCGTCGGCGTGGAGCAGATACTGGATCTGCAGGCGAAACTCTTCCGCGCGCGGTATGAGGGCAAATATCGCGCGGCGTTGATCGATAAAGCGGACAAGATGACGGCGGAGGCCAATAACGCTTTGCTGCATCTGGCGGAAGAACCGCCGCCGGCCACGGAACTCGCCCTGAGCTTGGACAACGGCGAGGCGGTCATTCCTACCTTGCGCAGCCGCGCCCAGATGGTTTTTTTTCCCGACGACGGCGCGGAAGATCCCGAGACGGACGGGGAAGCGCTCGCTCTGGCCGGAGGCGACGCCGCTCTTGCCCAGGAGATAAGTCTGGGCGGCGCCGAGCGCGTGGGGCAGCTGCTCGCGCGCTACGAAGAAGCTTTGGCCGCGGGGGATTTTCTCCGGGCGCTGCCGCTGACGGCGGAAATGAAGGCGGAGGAAACCCGGCTGCTGCTCTTGGCTTTTGCCGCGCGTCTGCGCGCCGAGATCGCCGCCGGCCGCGCGCGGCCGGAAAAATTGGTGCTGGTGAAGAAGGCGCTGGCTGATCTGCGCTATAACGTCAGCCCGCGTTTGGCGCTGGAAGTGCTGACGCTGCGCCTCCTCGCCGCCGCGCCGGGGAAGTGAGGTTTTTAATGAAGGATGTAGTAGGAGTCCGTTTTCGCAAAACGGGACGGATATATGATTTTGACGCGGGAGGGCTGGCGCTGGAACTCGGCGACGCCGTCATCGTCGAGACGGCGCGCGGCGTGGAGTATGGCCGGGTGGTAAAACCCCTGCGCCGGGAGGAATCGACTCAGCCTCTGAAAGAAGTGCTGCGCCGGGCCGGCGAGGAGGACGCCGCCGCGCAGGCCGAGAACCTCCGCAAGGGGAAGGAAGCTTTCGCCGTTTGTCTGCAGAAGATCGCCGCCCATGATCTGCCGATGAAACTGGTCAATGTGGAATATACTTTTGACAATAATAAGATCATTTTTTCCTTCACGGCGGAGGGGCGGGTCGATTTTCGCGAACTGGTGCGCGATCTGGCCTCGGTTTTCCGCACGCGCATAGAGCTGAGGCAGATCGGGGTGCGGGATGAGGCGAAAATCATCGGCGGTCTGAGCTGCTGCGGCCGGGAGCTTTGCTGCGCCACGTTTCTGGAGGATTTTGAGCCGGTGTCGATCCGCATGGCCAAAGAGCAGAATATATCGCTTAATCCGGCTAAGATTTCCGGTGTTTGCGGCCGGCTCATGTGCTGCCTCAAATATGAGAGCGGCTGTTATGATTGCAAACAGGGCGATAACCGTAAAATCATAAAGGAATTGGAAGCCGCCGCCGATCAGGACGATCTGCGCAAACTCCTGGACGAAACGGAGTGCTGAGATGAACAGGGTGGCGCAGGCGTTCACCGAACTGGAAGATCATGTCAGCGTTCTCGGACAGGAACTAGGCAGCCTGAAAAAATACGCGGCGTTTCTCGAGGAGGAAAATACGCGCCTGAAGCGGGAACTCAGCGTCTTGAGCCATACGGACCCTGCTCTCGTGCAGATGAATTCCGCCGGGATCCGGGGAATGGCGGCGGAGAATCTGGAGAAAATGTACGCGGACTGCTTCCATGTCTGTCATTTTCATTTTGGCGAGCGATGGACGGAGCCGTGCCTGTTTTGCGAGGCTTTTTTGCGGCATGACGACGAGTGAGGCGGGCGGCGGCGCGGATAAACCGGGGGTACTCTATGTTTGCGCCACGCCGATCGGCAATCTGGAAGACGTCACCTTGCGCGTGCTGCGGATATTAAAGGAAGCGGATGTGATCGCGGCGGAGGACACCAGACGCTCGCGCAAGTTGCTGGCGCATTACGGCATCAAAACTCCGCTGATCAGCTGCCATGAACACAACGAGCGCCGGCGCGCCGGGGAATTGCTCCGCCGTTTGCGCTCCGGGCAAAATGTGGCGCTGGTTTCGGACGCCGGTCTGCCTGGGATCTCCGATCCGGGCGCCGCCGTCATCCGGGCGGCCAGAGCAGCGCGGATCGAGGTGGACGTGCTGCCCGGCCCGAGCGCCGGCGTCACCGCTCTCGTACTCAGCGGTCTGCCCGCCGAACAATTTCTTTTTCTGGGGTTTCCGCCCGCCGCCCGCGGCGCGCGGCAAAAAGCGCTGAAAGAACTGGATGGTACGCCTTATACGCTGGTGTTTTATGAAGCGCCGCACCGCCTGACCGCCACGCTGGGCGATATGGCGGCCCGCTGGCCCGAGCGCCGGGCGGCGGTGGCGCGGGAATTGACGAAACTGCATCAGGATCTGCGGGCCGGCACGGTGCGGGAGTTGGCGGAACATTTTACCGCCTGCCCGCCCAAAGGCGAATGTTGTCTGCTCGTCGCCCCCGCCGATCCGTCTCCCGCCGCGCCGGTCCCGGCGCGGGCCGTGCTGGCCCGGCTGGAGGAATTGGCGGCCGCCGGTTTGGGAGCGAAGGAAGCCCGGGCGACGGCGGCGGCGGAATACGGGATGAGCAAAAACGAGATTTACCGGCTGTATTTGGAAGGGAAGAAGGGAAATGTGGAGAGTGGAGAGTGGAGAGTTGAGAGTTGAGAGTGGAGAGAGGAGAGAGGAGAGCAACGTCGTTGGAGGTGAAACGTGAAAGAATTACCGGTTGAAAGATTCCCCGTCACGATGTTATTGTCAAATAAAAACGAAGGCGGATAAACCGCCTCCGTTCATTTCCGGGGAGTTCATGTCACGGCTGTCGCTGCCGGCAGCCTGAGCAGATGGTCAGACAGCTTTGCTGCCTTCCGCGCCGATGAGCGCAGCCATGTTGCCCGCGCACTCCTGGCAAACGTTCTTGCCGTGGTACTGTTGCATCCCTTCCGCGTTGCCGCAGAAAATACACGCCGGAGCATACTTTTTCAGGATGATTTTTTCTTCGTCCACATAGATCTCCAAAGCGTCTTTCTCGTCGATACCGAGTGTGCGACGTAATTCAATGGGCAGCACCACACGACCCAGTTCATCTACTTTTCTCACGATGCCGATTGATTTGATGGTCATGAAAACACTCCTTATTAATGGATTTAGCCATATGGCTAACCTTAACTTACCAGAAATCCCTTTAATAGTCAAGCTTTTTTTGAAGAAATTTAAGTTATTTTTTTCACAATATAGTTATAATATTTTGGCAAAGGAGAGCCGTCATGCCCTACTACATCACCACCCCGATCTACTACCCCAATTCCAGCCCGCATATCGGCACGGCCTACACGACCGTCGCGGCGGACGCCATCGCCCGGCTGCAAAGGATGCGCGGCCTGGAAGTCCGTTTTTTGACGGGGACGGACGAGAATTCGCAGAAGATCATCCGCGCCGCAGAGAGCGCGGGGCTGGAACCGATGCCATATGTGGACGGCATCGTGGAAAAATTCCGCGGACTCTGGCGGCTCCTAGAGGTGCAAAACGATGATTTTATCCGCACGACGGAAAAACGGCACGCCGACGCGGTGCAGCTGATCTTCCGGCAGCTTTTTGCGCAGGGCGATATTTACAAGGCGGAATACGAAGGCTGGTACTGCACTCCCTGCGAGACTTTCTGGCCGGAGAAAAAAGTCGCGGACGGCAAATGCCCGAATGACTGGTGCCGGCACGAGGTGGAGTGGATGAAGGAAGAAAGCTATTTTTTCCGTCTGTCCAAATATCAGGACCGCCTGCTGGCCCACATCGAGGCGCATCCGGAATTTATCCAGCCGGTTTCCCGCCGCAACGAAATGACGCGCTTTATCACCGGCGGGCTGGAAGACCTCTGCGTTTCGCGCACCACGTTCAAATGGGGGATCACGGTGCCTTTTGACCCGAAACACGTGGTGTATGTGTGGCTGGACGCGCTGATCAACTATATTTCGGCGCTCGGTTATCCGGACGGCGAGCTTTTTCGAAAATTCTGGCCGGCGGACGTGCATATCATGGGCAAGGATATCGTGCGTTTTCACGCCGTGATCTGGCCGATCGTGCTGCTGGCGCTCGGACTGCCGCTGCCCGGGCAAATCTACGGGCACGGCTGGTTTGTCGACCGCGAGGGGGGGAAAATATCCAAGTCGCGCGGCAACGCGCAGGACTCTTTTGCCTTGCTGGAGCGCTACGGTTCCGACGCCGTCCGCTATTTCCTGCTGCGGGAGATGCAGGGCGGGGGCGACGGCACATACTCGGAAGACGACCTCGTGGAGCGGATCAATGTGGATCTGGCCAATGATCTGGGCAATTTTGTCTCGCGGGCGCTGGCGATGGCGGAGCGTTACTGCGGCGGCGTCGTTCCGGCCCCGGGGCCGCCCGGCGAGCGGGAAAAAGAGATCGCGGCGCTGGCCGGAGAAGTCTGGCAGGGGGTGGAACGGAAGCTGTTGGCCTGCGATCCGGCCGGGGCGCTGGAGGAACTGTGGCGGCTGGTCGCCCGCATGAACAAATATGTGGACGAATCGGCCCCCTGGGCGCTGGCCAAAGATGAAGACCCGGCCGCGGCGGAGCGGCTGCGCACCGTGCTTTATACCTGCGCGGAAGCGATTCGCGTCCTGGGCGTCCTGTGCGCGCCGTTCATGCCGGGGGTCCCGGAGCGCTTGGGACCGCTTTTGGGCGGCGGCGTGAGTTTTAGCGACTGGGCGGACGGCGGCGTCTGGGGGCTTCTGGCGGCGGGAACGCCCGTGCAAAAAGGAGCGCCGCTTTTCCCCCGCATTGACCTTTCCCAGTTTGAGGAAGACGCGGGCGCGGGGGAAGCCGGCGCGGGCGAAAACGCGACAGCAGAGACGGGGACGGCGACGGAGACAGGGACAACGGGGGCAGAGGGGGCAGCGGAGACGGCGACAGAGACGGGGACAGAGGCAGCGGGGACGGAGACAAAGGGGGAGGTAAAGACGACGACGGCAGATGGAGAGGTCAAGACTACGGGCAGGACGCTTAAAGATGAGATAACTATGGAAGATTTTGCCAAAATAGACCTGCGGGTCGTGCGGGTCCTGCAGGCGGAAAGAATACCCAAGACGGATAAGCTGCTGCGGCTGGAGGTGGATCTGGGCGGCGAGACACGGGTGGTCGTGTCCGGCATAGCCGCGCGCTACGCTCCGGAAGATCTCGTGGGGAAAAAACTGGTGCTGGTGGCCAATCTGCAGCCGGCCAAACTGCGGGGCGTCGTGTCGCAGGGGATGATCCTCGCGGCCGCCGCCGGCGAAAAACTGGAAGTCATTTTTGCCGATGAGGCGGAGCCGGGGACGGAAGTGCGATGATCTGGGATGTTCACGCGCATTTGAACGACCCGCGGCTGGCCGGCGAGCTGGAGGCCGTTTTGGCGCGGGCGCGGGCGGCGGGAGTGGAGAGGATCATCAATATCGGGTTTGACGGGGATTCCAGCGCCGCGTCGGTGGCGCTGGCGGAAAAATATGCCTCTGTCTACGCGGCGGTGGGCGTGCATCCGCATGACGCGGCGGGCGCCGGCCCCCAGACCTGGGACCGGCTGCGCGATCTGGCCCGCCATCCCAAAGTTCTGGCCTGGGGGGAAATAGGGCTGGATTATTACCGCGACCTTTCCCCGCGCGACACCCAGCGCCGCGTTTTTACCGAACAAATAGAAATGGCGGACGAGGCGGGGCTGCCGATCGTTATCCATGACCGGGACGCGCACGGGGATGTGTTGGCTATTGTGCGCGAGCGCCCGCCGGCCCATGGCGGCGTTTTCCACTCCTATTCCGGCTCTTGGGAGATGGCGCGCGAGGTGCTGCGGCTGGGGTTCTACCTCTCTTTCAGCGGGCCGGTCACCTACCGCAACGCGCGCCAGGCCTTGGAGGTCCTTGCCAAAGCCCCGGCGGACCGCCTGCTCGTGGAGACGGACTGCCCGTACCTGCCGCCGGAGCCGCACAGAGGAAAAAGGAACGAGCCTGCCTACGCGGCGCTGACAGCGGCGAAAGTGGCGGAACTGCGCGGCGTTTCT
>JAISEW010000134.1 GCA_031263945.1 Gracilibacteraceae bacterium
AAGCGGGCATTTCACTGCGCGAGGCGTTGGAGCGCTTCTATCTCTCGGAAACCCATTATGAAATGGAACACGGCATCTCCGATATGCACTGCCGGAGCGACGGATATCTCGCGGAGGAACTGCTCAGGGAATTACGGTCGGCTCATTGAAAAAATCAGACCGTCCGATCTGCGGGGGGCGCGGTGTTTTTTTCGTGTAAAATAAATAATCCGTCTAAAGTGAGAAAATCATCGATGATCTCGATCGTAGCGGAGCTGGCGGCGATCAGCCGGGCCAGGCCGCCGGTGGCTATGACGCGCGCCGCGCCGCCCAATTCTTCCCGTATGAGCGTGACCAGGCGGTCCACCTGGCCGCAGTAGCCGTAGTATATGCCGGACTGCATCCCGGTGACGGTGTTTTTGCCGATCACATGCTCCGGCCGCACGATTTCGACGCGCGGCAGTTTGGAGGCGCGCTGAAAAAGAGCCTCGGTGGCGACGCCCAGTCCGGGGGCGATGGCGCCGCCCAGGTATTCCCCCTGCGGGCCGAGGGCGCAAAAGGTGGTCGCCGTGCCAAAATCAACGACGACCGCCGGGCCGCCGTATTTGGCCTGGGCGGCTACGGCGTTGACGATGCGGTCCGCGCCGATCTCCCGCGGATTATCGTAGCGGATGGTCAGGCCGGTTTTCATGCCCGGCCCCACGATCAGCGGCTGCACGTGGCAATAGCGTTTGGTCAGCCGCTCCAGCCGCGGAGTCAGGGGCGGCACCACGGAGGAAATGATCGCTCCGCCGACGTCGGTAAAACGCAGGCTGTGAAAAGCCATCAGTTCCTTGAACAGGACGGCGTATTCGTCGGTGGTGCGCTCTTTGTCCGTGGAGAGACGCCAGTGTTCGCGCAGGCCGTCCGCGGAGTAAATGCCGAGGACGATATTCGTGTTGCCTATATCGATCACGAGGACCATCGGTTTGACCGCGGGCATCACACAGCGTCCCCATGGTTTTCCCGCGTCAGCAGCCGCGCGGATTTGTTTTCCGGGCCGGCCAGCAGCACGACGGGCCGGTGGGCGCGGATCTCCTCCTCCGAATAAACGCCGTAAGAAATGATGATGACCGTATCGCCCACCTGGGCGAGCCGGGCCGCCGCGCCGTTCAGACAGACGACGCCGGAGCCGCGCTCGCCGGCGATGACATAGGTTTCCAGCCGCGCGCCGTTATTGTTGTTAACCACCTGGACTTTTTCATCCGGCAGGATATCCGCCCGCTCCAGGAGATCGGTATCGATCGTGATACTGCCGACATAGCGCAGATCGGCCTGCGTGACGACGGCGTTATGGATCTTGGATTTCATCATATGGCGATACATGTTCACACCTCCACAATGATATTGTCGATCAGCCGCGTCCGCCCCACAAAAACGGCCGTGAGCAGCGCCACGCTCTTTGTGATGACCGTGACCGGCAAGAGGTCGTTTTTTCGGCGAACCACGGCGTAATCCACTTTGCCGCGGGTCCCGCTCTCGATGGCGCCGCGTAAAAACTCCTCGATCACGCCGGCGTCGCGTTCGCCCCGGCCGATCAGTTCAGCCGCCGCCCGCAAAGCGGCGTAAATTTTGGCGGCGTCTTTTTTTTCCTCTAAAGTCAGGTAAGCGTTGCGCGAACTCAGGGCCAGACCGCTCGGGTCCCGGGCGATGGGGGCCAGCCGGAGTTTGACCGGCAGTTTCAGGTCGGCGGTCATGCGGCTCAGGATGATGAACTGCTGATAATCTTTTTGACCGAAAAACGCTTCGTCCGGCTGGGCGATGTTCAGCAGCTTAGTCACCACTGTGGCTACGCCGGTAAAATGACCCGGCCGGGCGGCGCCGCACAGATCGGCGGCCAGTTCCGGCACTTGCACGGTCGTCTGGTCTCCCAGCGGATACATTTCCTCCGCCGAAGGCACGAAAAGCAGATCTATTTCCTCTTGCCGGGCCAGTTCCGCGTCGCGGCGCAAATCGCGCGGATAGGCGGTGAAATCCTCGTTCGCCCCGAATTGCCGGGGGTTGACAAAAATACTCATGATAATGTAGACCTTATCCCGGTCCTCCCCGGCCGGCGCGGCCAGACGGACCATGGAGAGATGGCCTTCGTGCAGAGCGCCCATGGTCGGGATCAGGACGATTTTTTTGCCGTCTTGCCGCGCTTTCCGTACGTTATCGCGCACGCCGGCCTCATATTCCGTGATGATCATCAGGAAGCTCCTCCGTCAATATTTTTTCCATTTGTTTCCAGGCAGCTTGCTCGTAGGGCGCCCCTTCCAGCTCCTTTTTTTGCCGGCCGAGTTCCAGGGCGATACGCCCGAGACCGCGATAGACCGAGCGCAGTTCCGGCGGGATCTGGGCCAGATGGCCGGCCACCACCCCCGCGTCGCCGCGGGCGATCGGGCCGGTCAGGGCCCGCGGCAGTCCCACTTGGGCGATATTGCGGCAGGCGCCGGTTATCAGCGGCAAGAGGGAGGCCAGAGCTTCTTCCGGGCCGATGCCCGCCCTGCCGAACAGGCGCACCGCCATGGCCGCGAGGGCGACGAGGTAATTGGAGGCGCAGGCGGCGCCGGCGTGGTAGAGGGTTTTTTGCTCCGGGTCGAGACAGTGGGGGACGCCGCCGAGCAAAACGGCCAGTTCCCGTCCTTTGGCCGCCGCGGCCGCGCTGTCGCCCTCTATGCCGTAATGCGTGCCGGGCAGGAGTTCCAGGGCCTGGTCCACACCGGCAAAGGCTTGCAAGGGGTGAAGGGAGAGGCAATGCGTCTCCGCCGCCGGCGCGGCGGGAGCGAGGATAGCGGAGGGCAGTGAGCCGGAGCAGTGGACGCGCCACTGGCCGGGCCGGGCCGGCAAGAGAGCGGCGGCCCCGGCGATGTATTCGTCCTGAGTGGTGATGAAAATCAAAGCGGCGCGCTCCGCCAGCGCCTCCGGCGGCAGGGCCGGGACTGGCAGATACGCCTGAAAACGGGCGAGCGAGGCGGCGCTGCGGGTATGGACGCCCGCGCAGATGCGGCCCCGCCGGGTCAGCAGCACGGCCAGCGCGGTGCCGACGACGCCGGCCCCGATTATGGCAAAAGTTTTTTCGTTCATGTTTTTGTAAAACCTCGCCGCCGCGGCGGAAAATATAAAAAAGCGCCCGGTGAAGGCGCCTTGAGCTGATAATTGGCCTTTCACCGTCTCGGTAACGATCCAAGCGGCTGCGGAAAATAATTTTTAATTATTTTTGATTTCTGAAGTTTGCCCGCGGTAAGGCTCGCTGCGGATGCCGTCCGCATTTTTATTATAGGCGCTTGAACCCCCGGCGTCAAGAATATTTTTTTAGTTTTAGCCGCGGCGGTACGGAAGATGGCAATGCTGTTTTCTTCATACCCATATTTTTTACAGTTGACAATCCAAGGCAGGGGGAGTATAATCATTAATTATATATAACATATATATTATATATGTTATGCAAAGTGGACGCAATAAATACATGGCTGGAGATTATCATAACTTTTCTCCCGCAAGCAAAGGAGGACGCGATGAGTATAAATTTGGACATGCCGGAAGTGGAGGTTCGCGAACAGCGGCTGAGAGCCATCCTGTCCTATCACGGCACGGCGAGTGAGCTTTGCGCGAAATCAAAAGATAAAGCCTTGGTTCATAAAGACCCTGGCTTTTCGCAGTGCAGCGACTGTGCCCAAGGCTGCTCCCAACTCACTGCCGCGATCCGCGGGGCGGCGGTGGTGGCTCATTCCCCGATTGGCTGTATCAACCCGGCGCAGGGCAATTCACAAAACGAGGCCACCACACGGGCTCGCGGGCAGGATCCATTTACCGTGCAGGTATT
>JAISEW010000155.1 GCA_031263945.1 Gracilibacteraceae bacterium
ACCTCGGCTATCTTTTGACGCGTCTGCTCCGCCCGGCGGAGCAGACTTTGAACCACCGCCACAAATTCGTCCCGGTCATAGGGCTTAATCAAATAATAATCGCCGCCCGAACCAAGCCCCTCAACCTTATCCCCCGGCGCTTTTTTGCCCGTGAGGAACAGCACGGGCGCGTCGCTTTCAAGGCGAAATTCCTCGCACAGCGCAAAGCCGTCGCCGTCCGGGAGCCTCACATCAAGCACAAATACATCGGGCCTATGTTCGCGGACGCGCGCCCGCGCTTCGGCGGCGTTAAACGCGAGCAGCACCTCATATCCCTTGCGCGTCAAGAGCCGCCCGTTGAGCCGCGCCATTTCCTCGTCGTCCTCCACGATTAGGATTAGTGGAGAGTTGAGAGTTGAGAGAGGAGAGTTATTTTCCATTTTCAGCCTCCAAGTTCTTTTTTGTGGTTTTCGTGATGGAAACCAACAAACGGATAACTTCATCGCAGTCCGCCCAAAGGCTTTCGCTTTGTGTTTTGCCAATGTATTCCGACGCGCTCAAAAGCTCAATCCACTCAACTCTCCTCTCTCAATTCAAAACTAATAGTTGCGCCGCGCCCCTTTTGGGTTTCTATCCAAATTTCTCCGCCGTGCGATACGATAATTTGGCGGCAGAGGAAAAGCCCGATGCCGTGCCGCCAATATTCCCCCTGCACGGACGGCGCGTATTGTTTCATAACAACCGCCGCGATGTCCGCGTCCATGCCTTCGCCGTCGTCCGCTACGCTGACCGTTTGCGTTTTGTCCGTCCGCGTGAGTTTTACGGTGATCACGCCGGACTTTGTGTGCCGGACGGCGTTGGAAATCAAGTTGGTCATGACCTGCTCGATCCGCGTCGGGTCTAACCAGATATACGGCAAGTCCGGCTGAAAATCGTATGCTATGCGGTTGCTGTTTTTATCCAAGTGTTTGAACCCGGCGTCACATACCGTTTTCAGAAAATCGGCAAGTTTTACGTTTTGGCGGGAGAGCGAGAGCCGCCCGTTCTCTATGGCCACGGTGTCCATTAAATCCGTGATCACTCTGTCAAGCAAGGTCACGCGCCTTTCAATCCGTTCGTGGTTCGCTGTGATTTCATCCATATGCGCGGGCGGCGCGGGCAGTTCCGCGAGCAGCGCGATTGTGTCCGCGCTGCTTGCCGATATGACCGTAAGCGGCCCGCTGACCTCGTGCGCGACGGCGGCGAGAAAATCGCTTTTCATTCGGTTGTACCGCTCAAGCGTAACATTCCGCGCCTCAAGCTCCCGGTTAAGCTCGCCGATTTGCAGCTGCCGGACATGGTATATATGGATATGGAGCAAGACGACAAGCAGGAGCAGAACGCCTGACGCCGTTATTCCCACTGCCACGTCGCTGATATAATCAAATTCCGTTTGGAACGGCGTAACTGTTTCGGGACGGTAATACGCGAGCAGGCAGCAGGAGACATACAGCAAAAACTCAAAGACGAGCGCGGCGATTCTTTCCCGGTTTTCAAGCATGATCGCCGTGAAAACGAGGGCGAACACGAAAAAACAAGGCATACCGCTCCGATAGCCGCCCGCCGTGAAGAACATCGCGGGGAACGCGACTATAAACACCAAGGCAACGATGAGCCAACAGCTAAGGCGGTAGCTTAACTTTTTCTCTTTTCCGGTGAAGCGCAGCAGAATAAACGCCAGTACGGAAGCCGCGAAATTGAGAACGATATTGACCGCGCCCGCGTCTGTCCATATCGAGGTCAGCGCGACGACGACGCCCGCCGCCATGCCGGCCAAGGCCAAGAGATTGAACGACTGGACGCGGAGGTCGAGGCTTTCGTGGAAATATTTGTTTTTGAGATGTGCGTACAATCTTTTCATATAAGCGCCGCCTCTTTGTATACATAACCCCATTCCGTGGTCCGCGGTCAGCCAACGGGTCGGGGCGCGAATCCTTCTTACCGGCGATTATATCATACCGGGCCGCAAAAATCTCCAAAAAAATCTCCAAAAAAATAGCTTGACAAAATATGAAGGCAGCTTTATAATCGGATTGTGAAGCTGCCTTGGTATTGAAAAGGGGCTGTGAAAATGGGTGAAAAAAAGAATGATCTGTTAGAGCAGTTTATGCAAGTCCATTTGCTGCTAATGCGGAACCACCATCATAATCATATGATCTTTGGCCTGATGGGGAATCCGCATAGAGGACAGGGGCGCGTGTTGAAGCTGTTGAAATTAAAACCGGAAATCACGCAAAGGGAGCTTTCGGATTTATTAGATATGCGCTCCCAATCACTGGGAGATTTGCTAAAAAAATTGGAAAAAAAAGGATATATCACCCGCACGCCGTCAGAAAATGACAGGCGGGCTATGATTATCAGGTTGACCGAAAAAGGGGCGAATGAAGAAATGGGGAACGAAAAACTCGGTTTTGACTCGCTGTTCGACTGTCTCTCCGCAGAAGAACAGGTCCGCCTGAGCGAATATCTCCAACGCCTTATTGACGATTGGCGCGGAGATACAAGGCGTGATTTCGGATTCAGGTTTCACGATTTTTACCATCGACACAGGTAAGGGAGGAGTGACGCTATGGAGGACAAAAAAATAACCGCTTCTCTGGAGGATTACTTAAAGGCGATTTATCTCTTGCATAAAACAGATGCTTCCGTCCGCCTGACCGACATATCTGAAAGAATGTCCGTATCGAAACCAAGCGCGTTTAACGCGGTTTCCCAGTTGTCGGACATGGGACTGGCGGAACACATAAAATTTGGCCCCGTGCGCTTGACGGCGCAGGGAATAGAAGCGGCTCAAAATTTGGTCGCCAAACACGAAATAATCAAGCGATTTTTAATGCGCGCGCTGAACATCGGTGAAACTCTGGCCGGTTCCGAGGCTTGCGCCATTGAGCATACGATCCGGGACGCGACATTGGCTAAAATGGCGTCGCTGATATGAATAGGGCGCGAAAATAGCAAGGGGGTATGCCGTATGCCGGTTTTAGCCATTGCGCTGATGATGTTTCTTTGGTTCAAAAAGAAAAAGAAAAGCGTCTCGCCCGTAAAAGGCATGGCATTGCGCCAAATCCTGCAATCAAAGCATTGCGATAAATGCCCGCGAAATTGTAAGCTGTCCGCCCCGAAGTGCAGACGCGGAAAAAGACAGGCAAAAATTGCAATAGCGAATTATACGAAGTGATAAGAGTGAGGCGCGCGGCGACCGAAAAAATTAATGGAAAATTTTTCATAAAAAAGAAGGAGTTACATAAAAAGTAAAGAATAAGTAAATAAAACTATCGGACGCGGAAGCGACCGGCGGAGGTGGTCCCTGTGAGCAAAGCGCGCAAATATTTGTGGTATGGCGTGTTAGCTGTGCTGGTACTGGCGGCGGGAGTGAAATATTTCCTGCCGGTGCGGGAGGCGCCGCCGCCGCTGGAACAAGAGCTGGCGGTACGGGAAATAGTCGTTTATATCACAGGCGCGGTCGCGGAACAGACGCTCTTGCGTCTGGAACCGGACGCCAGATTGCATGACGCGCTGGAGCAGGCGGAGCTGCTGCCGGAAGCGGATATTTCCTTGCTCAATCCGGCCCAGCCTTTGAAGGACGGACAGAAAATAGTCGTTCCTTTTCTGCCGCTTCCCGCGGCGGCGGAGAGCGAAGACGAGAGCGGCGCGTCTCCGGCGCCGCCGGCGTCTGCGGCTGCGCCTGCGCCTTCGCGTCCGGCCACAGACGGCCTGATCAACATAAATACCGCCACCGCCGAGGAATTGACCGCCCTGCCCGGCGTCGGCCCGGCGATCGCCGGGCGGATAGTGCAGTACCGGGAAGAAAACGGGGGATTCGGCCTGCCGGAAGATCTGATGAATGTTTCCGGCATCGGGCCGAAAACTTTCGCCAAATTTGAATCCCGCGTCACGGCGGGCTGGTAAATGGCGGACAAGTGGATCAAGTTCTGTCTGGCGATCATTATAGGCGGAGCGGTCAGCGTTTGGGGCGGCCGGGCCGTTTTCCTGCCGGGCCTGGCGCTGAGTATTTGGCTGCTGACGGGGGTTTTGCTCTGGCGGCCGCGGGGATTTTGGGCATACGAGCGGCGCCCGCTTGTCATATTTTTAGTGTTGGGCCTGTTAGCCGGTTTTTTGTGCGGCGCGACCGGAGAGCGCCATTTGGCGCCGCCGCTCGCGCTGGAGCGGGTACGGATAGAAGGCAGGCTGCTGGACTGGTGGATCGAAGCGGAGAGCGCGCAGGGGATCATCCGCCTGACCGGGAGCGGTGGCGCGGTTTCGGGCGCTCTCGATTCGCTGTCCGGGCAAAAATATGTCCTGCGCGTGTGGGGCAGCGCGGATCAATTGGCCGAAGCGGGATGGGCGGACCTGAATCCGGGGGATACCATTGGTTTTACCGGGGATATCATCCAGCCGGAGCCCCCGCTGGGCGGGGGTGATTTTGACGCTCCTCTTTATTACGCGACACGGGGGCTGAGCGGCAAAATCACAGCCAGGTCGGAGGCGGCCGCGGTCCAAGACGGCCGGCCGCCTCCGGCCTGGCTGCTCCGGCTGGGGGTCAGACACTGGGTGGAAAAGCATTGGCCCGGGAGAGAAGGGGTCATAGAAGGCATACTGTTCGGCCAGACTTCCCGTCTGGCGGAGGAAGACGCCGAACTTTACAAAGTCACGGGGGTTTATCATGTATTCGCGGCTTCCGGCTCCAATGTCGCTTTTGTTATCGCCCTTGCCTGGACTTGCTGTTTCTTCCTGCCCCGGCGGGCCAGGATCTTGGCGGTGTGGGCCGCCGTGGTCTTTTACGCTCTGCTTTGCAGCGGTAACCCGCCGATTTTGCGCGCCTCGCTTCTGGGCAGCGCCGTTTTGCTGGGCCGGCTGGGGCAAGGCCGGGTTTCCGGCCTGCGCTGGCTGGCTCTCACCGCGGTGGGGCTTTTTGCCCTGAATCCGCTTTACCTGAAAGATATTTCTTTTTTGCTCTCTTACGGCGCCACCTGGGGCATCCTCATCGTCACGCCGGCTCTCGACCGGCGGCCCTGGCTGCGCGGCTGGCCGCCGGTCCTGCGTTCGGCGCTTTTAGTTTCGCTGGGGGCGCAGATCGCCATCACGCCTCTTTTGCTCACGGCGTTTCAGCGCCTCTCTTTGATCGGTCTCGCGGCGAATATTGCCGTACTCTTTCTCTTGGGGGCGGTATTGGAACTCGGGCTCTTAGGGATGCTCACTTTGTGGCTGCCGCCGGCGGCTTACGCGTTTTTCCAGGCGGGGGTCTGGCTGGCCGCCGGGGCCGACGCACTGCTGGCCCTATTGGCGCGGGCGCCGGGCGCATATGTCTGGGTCGTGCATCCGGGGCTTTGGTTTTACCTTCTTTGGTATATAAGCCTGTTTCTTTGGCTCTCGGACAGGGAAATGCTGGCATTCAGGGCGCGGGCCCTGCTCCGCCGCCTGGCCGGTCACTGCGGCTGGCGGCCGCTGCCTGTCAGAGCGCCCGGGCCGGGAAACGGGAGATGGGGGGAGCGTCTTCGCCGTCTCGCCCCGCTCTTTGTACTGGCGCTGCTACTTT
>JAISEW010000220.1 GCA_031263945.1 Gracilibacteraceae bacterium
GTCAAAGAGATTTTCCTGCCTCCGAGCGTGAATACGATAGAGGTCGATCCGTTCATCTATTTGGAAAATACAGGCCAGGGAACGGCGACGCGCTTCGCCAGGATCCACGCGTTTTACGACTCCTACGCGCTGTGGTGGGCAAGGCAGAACGGCCACGCGTACAGCGTCACGCCCAGCGCAGGCGAGATGCGAGCCTATCCGCCGCCGGTGATGTACAAATACATTCCCTATGAGTTCATCGCCAAGACCCGGGTGCCGAATAACGAGGATTTGCATTTCTGGCTGACCGACGGTCAAGATCAGCCGCTGGCTCTGCCGGCGGGCATGTATCTCGTGGACGGGGTTTCCCCGCTGCGGCCCGACGCGCCGGCGGGAGCCGTCCCCGGCACCATCTACGGTTCTCCTCTGGATTACGCGGACTTTGAAAGCGGCGTGACCTTCACCATGCACGCGCGGAATATCAACGTCGATCCCGGTTTTTTTACCGCTTCCGTCGAGTTCATAATCCGACTGGAAGACACGCCGGACAATCCTTTTCTGGAAAGCTCTGTAAATGAATACCCGTTTACGCCTGATCCGATTCACGGCGGTGACGGGCGGATGGCTTACACCATCACGGGCTATTACGATGAGATTGGAAACCAGATTATGCACATCGACGGTCCCTTTTCTCTGTTTGACAGTTTTTGGATTGACGGTATCAAAAAGACGATAATCGTACATTATCAGGCAGAAGACGGCAGCACGCGCGTCACGATTTTGGCGCAGACCATCCGGGACCTGGACAACGGCGAACACACCGCCGCGGCAGCTTTCCGGCGGGCGGACGGCGGCGATGCGACCTACGCCGCTTGGAACGCTAGTAATCTAGGTGAAAAATTAGATGCCGTGGCGCAAAACTTCACCGTAAACCTCGCGGCCCGTCCCGGAGGAACTGGAAACACCGAGGAAGCTGGCGATACCGGAGGAAACGGAAACACTGGTGGAATTGGCAACGCCGGCGGAACTGGCAACGCTGGAGGAATTGGCAATACTGGAGAACCTGGTGGAATTGGAAGCACTGATGGAAACGGCGAAGCCGGAGGCGCGGGCGAGGCCGGCGGCGCGGGTGAAGCCGGAGGCGCGGGCGAGGCCGGCGGCGCGGGCGAGGCTGGAGGCGCGGGTGAAGCCGGAGGCGCGGGCGAGGCCGGAGGCGCGGGTGAGGCCGGAGGCGCGGGTGAAGCTGGAGGCGCGGGCGAGGTTGGAGGCGCGGGTGAGGCCGGAGGCGTCAGCGGTTTAGCTACGGACGCGAATGGGCGGTTTTACTTCGCGCTAGACGGGAGCGGAACACCGCTCGAAGTGAGAATCGATATTCCCCTAGAAGAATTTGAGAGCTTATCTTTTGACGACCTGCTGTGGTCGGCAGGCGACGACTACGCTCTCCGCTCCGGCAGTACCGTATTGACCGTCGCGGCCGGACGCCTTGAACGCTATGCGGCCGGAACCCACATACTCAGCGCGGTTTTTCTGTCGGAAACTGTGGATATCGCTTTTGAACTCGTAAAAAATGTGACGGAGCCAAGCGGCGCAGGGTCATCCGCTCTTCCCGTCAGCGCGGAAAACAGCTGGGGGACGCCTTCTCTATGGTTAGCCGCGGCCGCTTTGTTTGCCGGGGCCGGCGCGGCGGCACTCGCTGTGAAATCGCGCAGGAGCAAGGCGGTGAAATAAGTGCGATACGACGCGTTCATCAGTTACCGTCACGGGGAACTGGACGGTCTGGTGGCGGAGAAACTGCATAAAATGCTGGAAACGTACCGCATTCCGCGCTCTATAGCCAAAAAAGTCGGTAAAAAGAAACTTTCGCGCGTGTTTCGCGACCGCGAAGAACTGCCCACATCGGCTAACTTGTCCGACAGCATCAACGATGCCTTGGAAAATTCGGCTTTTCTGCTGCTCATCTGTTCCCGGCGTACCTGCGCGTCCCAATGGGTCTTGCGCGAAGTAGAGCGGTTCGGCGAACTGCGCGGCAAGGACAAAATCATCACCTTACTGATTGACGGCGAGCCAGACGAATCTTTTCCGCCCGGCCTTCGAGAACGGGAAATAGGCGGCGAAAAAATCTTCGTCGAACCCCTGGCCGCAGACATCCGCGCCGAGACCTGGGCTGGCAGCCTCAAACTCTTAAAGGAAGAAAAATTGCGTTTACTGGCGCCGATCTTGGGTTGCGCCTTCGACGACCTGCGCCGGCGGCACCGCCGCAGAAAAATTCAGCAAATAGCGGCTTTGGTAAGCGCCGCGTTCACGTTCGTATTGTCATTTGGCTCCTTTTCCACTTACCAATACATTCAGATCCATCGTGAAATGCAGCTGAAATTGCAAAACCAATCTTATGTTCTGGCGGAATACGCTGAACGTGAGCTGTCTGATGGGGATCCTGAAACGGCGCTGCTCTTGGCGCTGGATGCCTTACCCAAAGATCTGGACCACCCGGAGCGTCCCCTCGTCTTCGCCGCGGAAAGAGCGTTGGCGGACGCGCTGGGAGTTTACGACGTCACAGACGGGTTTAAGCCTTACCAGGCGGTTAACCTGTCCGCCGCGCCGGGGAAAATACTTCTTTCGCCCGCAGAAAGCTACATAGCTGCGCTTTACCCCTTTGAACTGGCCGTGTATGAAACGGTAAGCGCGCAAGCCGCGGTAAAACTGCCGACGGTACGCTCCGCTTTGTCAGATATGGACTTTTTGTCCGATACCATCGTCATTTTCACCGGTGAAAACGGCCTGACCGCCTATGATATTGAAAAAGGAACGACGCTGTGGCGCGGGCGTCCCGCGACGAGGATAGCCGTATCCGGGGACAAGTCCGTGATCGCCGCCGTTTATAAAGATGAAAGCCAAGCGGCGCTGTACACGCCGGAAGGACAAGCGCTCGGCGAAATCGCTTTGGGCGGCAAAACGATGCGTCTGCCTGTGGACGACAGCTTTATCAATCCCTGGGACACGCTGTTCGAATTAAACGAGGGCGGCGACAAACTGGCCGTCAGTTTCGCCGAAGGCTCTCTCTCCGTA
>JAISEW010000238.1 GCA_031263945.1 Gracilibacteraceae bacterium
CGACGATAAAAAAGTGACTTTTGCCGATGTGGCGGGCGCGGATGAAGTAAAAGAAGAATTGGCGGAAATTGTGGAGTTCTTGAAAACGCCGCGCAAGTTCAGTGAACTCGGGGCGAAAATACCTACGGGCGTCCTCTTGTTCGGCCCGCCCGGCACCGGCAAGACCCTCCTGGCCAAGGCGGTGTCCGGTGAAGCGGGCGTGCCTTTTTTCAGCATCAGCGGTTCTGATTTTGTGGAAATGTTTGTCGGCGTCGGCGCTTCCCGCGTGCGCGATTTGTTTGAACAAGCCAAAAAAAGTTCGCCCTGTATCGTGTTCATCGATGAGATCGACGCGGTCGGCCGTCATCGCGGCGCCGGTCTTGGCGGCGGGCATGATGAGCGGGAGCAGACTTTAAACCAATTATTGGTAGAAATGGATGGATTTAACGGCAACGAGGGCATCATAATCATCGCGGCCACGAACCGCCCGGACATCCTGGATCCGGCTCTGCTGCGTCCCGGCCGCTTTGACCGCCAGATAGTCGTCGGTTCGCCCGACGTAAAAGGGCGCGAGGAGATACTCGGCGTACACAGCAAAGGGAAACCGCTGGGCGACGATGTGAAGTTGAGCATTTTAGCCCGCAGCACCCCCGGTTTCACGGGAGCGGATCTGGCCAATCTCGTCAACGAGGCGGCGCTGCTTTCCGCCCGCTGGGGCAGCAAGCGCATCAGCATGAAAGCTCTGGAAGAATCAATTGAGCGCGTTATCGCCGGTCCGGAGAAAAAAAGCCGGGTCATCAGCGATTATGAAAAAAAACTGGTGTCCTACCATGAAGCCGGACACGCGCTGGTGGCGGAATACCTGACGCATAGCGATCCGGTGCATAAGGTTTCCATCATTCCCCGCGGCATGGCCGGCGGCTACACTTTACTCCTGCCAAAAGAGGATCGCCAGTATCGGACGCGCTCCCAGCTGCTGGATAATGTTACCGGTTTGCTCGGCGGCCGCGTGGCGGAGGCTTTGGCCTTGAAAGAAGTGAGTACCGGCGCTTCCAACGATTTGGAGCGGGCGACGGACACTATCCGCCGCATGGTGACGGAATGGGGCATGTCCGACGAGATAGGCCCCGTGACGATCGGCCATAAAAAAGAAGAAGTGTTTCTCGGGCGCGACATCGCGCGGGACCGCAATTACAGCGAATCGGTCGCGCAGACGATCGATCAGGAGGTCCGCCGTCTGGTTGACGATTGCTATTGCCGGGCGGAGCGGATCATCGTGGAAAAAATGGTTATTTTGGACGCTATCGCCAAGGCCCTGATGGAGAAAGAAACGCTGCAAGCCAAGGAATTTCGCGATATCGTGGATTCCTTCGACGCGGCCAAAGCGGAAGAACACTCGGCTTTGGAAGCAAAAGAGCGGGCGTTGCATGAAGAATTAGCCGCGAAAGAAGCGGCGGCGCGCGTGACCGGAGAAGCGGCCCGCGCGGCCAAAGAAAAAGAAGCCAAAGAGCGGCAAGAACAGCGCGAGCCGGATCCGGCGCTGCAAAACGTTACGGCCGGCGAAGGCGCCGGCGATTGACATGGAGGGAGCGGCGCGGAAAAACTGGCCCCTCACCGCGGCGGTGTTTTTGGTCGTCCTTTTAACGGTCACGCTCCTGAAATCCAACCTGACCGCTACAGCGGAACCCTCCTACCCTACCGGTCTGCCGGGGCTGCTGCAGCTGGAAATTGAAAATGAGCGGCTGGCGGCGGAAAACGAGCGCCTGCGGCAGGATTTGACTCAGTTGCAGAACAGTCAGAACGGCTCGGCTCTGGCCTCGGAGCAGATGGACACGGCGCGCCTGAACGCGGGCCAGATCGAATTGACGGGATCGGGGATCCGCGTCACTTTGGATGACGCGTTGGAGCGGGAAAACAGCGGTTACGGCAATTATGTGATCCATGAGGAGTATTTGCGCCAGCTCGTCAACGTTTTATGGAGCGGGGGCGCCGAGGCTATCGCCATCAACGATCAGCGCGTGACAGGGCAGACGGAGATTTTTTGCAGCGGCGCTTTTATCCAGATAAACGGGACGAGACAAAGCCCGCCCTATAAGATAGTGGCGCTCGGCAATCAGTCTGATTTGCGGGCTGCCCTGCAGTTTTATTTCTGGGATAAGCTGGGGTACTATCAGCAGCAATACGGAATTACCAGAGAACTGGAAATACCGGTCCAGCCTTTGACTGTGCCCGCCGCCAAAACTCACGCCATCCGCTTTGCCGCGCAGGCCCGGGAGGGAGAGAGATGAACAGGCGGCTGGCCGGGGTGGCGACGATTGCCACGCTGATCCTCGGCATTCTCCTTTCCCTGCAGCTGGAAACGCAGAAAAGCGTGGATTTGGCGGAGCAGATCCAAGTGGAGCGCCTGAACCAGATTTCCGGCGTTTTGCAGTCATTACAGGAAGAAAACGCGCGCCTGCTCGAGGAAAACACGCGCGTCGCCTCGGAACTGAACCGCCTGCGCGAAGCCGGGGACACGAACCCCCTGCTGGCCGCCCAATTGGAACAGCTGAAAATTCAGGACGGCACCATACCGGTCCGCGGGCTGGGCGTGAAAATGGCCGTCACCGACAGCGGCCCGGATCTGATGGTTTTGTTTCCCGTCAACACGGACGATTTATGCAATATCATCAACATCTTGCGTTTTGCCGGCGCGGAAGCTATCAGCATCAACGGCCAGCGGATCGTGGCCTCCAGCTCCGTCGTCCTGAGCGGCAACGCGACTATTTTAATAAACTCCGTGCCAATCGGGCGCGTCGGCGCCACGACCTATGAGATCCTCGCCATAGGCGACCCTGACGTGATGTACGATTACCTCAACCGCTTGGAAGTCCTGACTTTGAAACAGGCGGGGATGCGGGTCGATTTGACAAAAGAAGAAGTCGCGCTGCCCTCTTATAAAGGCAGCTACTATTTTGATTACGCGAGCCGCACCAGCGCGTGAGCGTTACCCGCGGGGAAAGGAAATGACGCTGAATGAAAACGGATATTCAAATCGCTCAGGAAGCGAAACTGAAG
>JAISEW010000046.1 GCA_031263945.1 Gracilibacteraceae bacterium
TTTGTACGGGAGTTGTGCGCGAATGGGAAATATAAACGATAAACTGAACTGTTTACAAAACCGCATTGATCAAAACGGGCATTTGCCTTTGTGTTACAGGGTAAATTTAATGCGTTCAATACAAGACCCTTGCATAATTAACAAAATAATGCTCGAGTGTGCAAAAAAAGCATATATGGTATGGCAAGAAGATTATCCCGGCGATACCATTCTTGCGGATATATTGCACAGATGCAATGCGTACCTATATCAGAACAAACATGATAAACATGCCTTCCGTTCATTGGCCGATAAGAACATAAATTATGTTGAAGCGGGAACGGATCATTCAAATAATGCCGGCATTTCAATAATTGCTTTATGTTACAGTATAAAATATCTAAAATGAAAACATTCACCCAAACGATAAACGGTTCTGTGTACAGCGCCGGCGCGGAAATCGGCGGGGAGGACAACTTGCTCCCCGAAATCCACAGGCTGTTTGAAGTGATTGCCGGAATCGCGCCCGAGGAAATCCACGACGGATTCACGATTGAAGTGAACTTTACGGTATTTACCCTTTTGAAAAAAACGGACGGTTTCTCCGTGTCCGCGCCGGACTACGGCAAAAATCCCCATGCGGACAGAACGGAGGATTTGACACAGGCTTTGCGGATACAATCCCGGCAGACCAATCTTCTCAGGCGGTATGGCATTGACGGCGAACCGACGAGATTTGACGATAAAATCATTGCCGACAAAGGGGCGGTCAAAGAGCGCGAAATCTACTTTATGCGCACTGCGGAACGAAGCAAGGGCGATTCGGGTTGGTATATAAAATCAAAAGCGCGCAACGCGAAAAGCGCCGCGGAATCATATGAGGCGTTTTACGCTTGGCAACTGTTGGCGCTGCGTCCGGCCGTCATAGGGGCGTTGGCCTTTCCTCATGACTATATCGCAGTCTTTGACGGCGACGAGATCCGGGCGATTGTCAATCCGGACAACGAGGATATCATGGACTTGACGCTTACAGAGTGAGTGTATAACGCCCACTCAAATAAAGAGTTCTGTCAAGCGCGGCAACACCGCGTTCAGATCGGCCACCAGCCCGTAATCGCACTGCCGGAACACCGGCGCGTTCTTGTCTTTGTTGACGGCGACGATCACGCCGGCCCGATCGATCCCGGCCATATGCTGCACCTGGCCGGAAACGCCGCAGGCGATATATACATCCGGTTTGGCGATAACGCCGGAAACGCCGATGTACCTTTCTTTGGGCAGCCAGCGCTCTTCTTCCGCCACCGGGCGGCTGCAGGCGATCTCCGCTCCGAGGGCCGCCGCGAAAGCCCGGACCGCTCCCAGATTTTCCGCCGCCCCGAGACCGCGGCCCACGCCGACTATGCGGCCGGCGGCCGGCAGATTTACATTTTGCGCCGGGTTCTCCTTCCGTTCTAACAGCCGGATACCCGGCGCCGCTTCCGAACGCGTCTCGATCACCTCGCCCGGCGGCGGCGTTTCGCCGGGCGGGAAAACGCCGGCGCCCACGCAGACGACCGCCGTCGGGCCGGAAACCCTCTCCGTTTTCCAGGCCGCGCCGCCGTATACCATACGCCGGCCCACGATCCCGCCGCCATCTTCATCCGCTTCCAGCGAATCTATATCGGTCAGCGCGGAAACCCCGACGGCGGCGGCGACGGCGGCGGCCGCCAGACGCCCGTTACGGCTGCTCTCCACCAATACCAGTTCCGGCTGTTTTTCCCGCACCAGCGCGACAATAGCCGGTATATAACTGAGATACGAAACGCCGGTCAGCGGGCCGAGATAGTAGACCGTTCCGGCGCCGGCCGCTTTTTCCCGCTCGCCGGCGTAGAGCAGAGCGGTTTCTTCCCCCCAGGCCGCGGCTCCGGCGGACAGTTCCGCGATCCGCTCCGCTCCGCCGGCGATTATCCAGACGGATTTCAGTTTTTTCACGTCGATTTACCTCAATACTTTCCGCAGATGCCCGTAAAAAGCGGCGAGGCTTTCCTCGCTCTCCCCTTCGACGATTATTTGCCGCCGCTCCCTCTTTTCCGGCGCCAGTATGCTGACGATTTCCGCCCCGCGCGGCGGCGGGGCGCTCACTTCCGCCGCGTCCCAGACGGCGACCGGTTTTTTCCCCGCGGCCAAAATGTCTTTCATGCCGGGGATGCGCGGCAGATTGGCGTCCGTAGTCAGCGCCGCCACAGCCGGCAAGTCCGCGAGCAAGACTTCGCGGCTGTTTTCCAGCGCGCGCTCCGCCCGCAGCGCGCCGCCGGCAAAACTCAGGGCGCTGACCGCGTTCAGCGTCCGCCAGCCGAGCAGCGCGCCCAGCAAAGGGCCGACCTGCTGGGCGTATATGTCGCCGGAACCTTCGCCGCAAAGCACGAGATCCACGCCGCCGATTTTCTCTATGCCGGCCTTCAGCAGCCAGGCCGTCGCCAGAGAGTCGGAAACGGTTTCTTCGTCCGTTTTGATCCCATACATAGCCGCCGGCCCGCGGGACAGGACGGCTTTTTGCAGCTTGGAATCACCGACCCCGGCGCCGGCGGTCAGAGCCAGAACTTCGCCGCCCGCGCTTTCCGCTAGGCGGACGCCGGCTTCGATCGCGTTGAGGTCGTACTGCCCGATCTTCCGGGCGGCGCCGCTCCAATCCGGCGTCCGATCCGGCCGGATTTTCAAATCCTGCTCCTCCGGCACACATTTATAACAAACAACTATTCGCATAACCTGCCCTCCTCAATGACAAAATACAAAATCAGCTTTTTCGCCGCCAACTCAGCGGCGCCAGCACGCAAGTCGGTATCGCGATCAGCGGGATGCCGACCGCCCCCAGCGCCGAATAACCGCGGCTGACAATGGCGGTCAGCCCCAGCCGGGAAATCAGGAGGACCGCGCCGAGAAACACAGCCCCGATCAGCAGGCGCTGCGCGAGCGGGCGGCTCCAAAGACCCTCCGCCGGCATGATTTTGGCGGCGCGGGCGATAATGGCCTGGTAGGCCGGCACGCCGCTGGTGACCAGCGCGAAAAACATGACGACAAAATAAATGAGTGCGGCCGACGGGAGAATTTTAGTCAGAAAATTCTGAATGATCCACATGGTCGGTACATCCGAGACCATGACCTCGGGGGTATAAGGCAATATGACCATCACTTCGAGAAACAGGACGAAAGCGGTCAGGATAAAACACCATAGTCCCGTGGCAAACGCGTGTTTTTTTGTTTCCACCTTTTGCATCAGCGCGCAGAGGACCATGCCGTTGCAGGCGCCGGAAAACCCGAAGAGCAGAGCCCGCCAGACCCCGAAGCCCAGATCCGCCTCCGGCGGCACATACCAGGCGGAGACGATGAAGGCGAACTGTTCCCATTGGCTGTACAGGGCCGCCCCCGTGAGCAGGGCAAAACCCGCGGCCAAGATCACGCAGAAAACGGAGGCGAGCCGGCGAATCATCGCCGCGCCGCGCAGCACGAGAATCAGACAGATGAGGCCCAAAAACAGCGCGCCCGCGAGCGGCGGCCAACCCGCGAGCTGATGCATGAACGTTCCGCCCATCGACACCACGGCGCTCAGAGTCAATATCTGCGCCATCAGCATGTATATCTCCATCAGCGGCGTGCACACGGGCGAAAAACGGCCGTAGAGGACCCGGCAAAACGAGTTGTAGTCGTACACTTTATGCCGGCGCGTCAATTCCGCGGAGAAACCGATAATTATTCCGGTAATCACCGGGAAACTCAGCGCGAAAACAAAAGCCCAAGCGCCGTAAGGCACGAAGTACACCTTGGAGAAAATACCGGAAATCATGGACGGGCCGACCAAAGAGCCGAAAAACACCGCTCCGATGGGAAATCCCACTTTGAACCCTGAACTCTCCATTCGGCGACACCACCTTATTAGATTCGAGTAGATCAGCGATAGTTTTTCAAAATCGCCCGTCCGGCGACATGGATCATCACCTCGTCCGTACCGCCGCCGATGCGATGGACGCGTGTATCCAGCCATAACCGGGAAACGCGGCAATCGACGGTATAGCCGATGCCGCCCATGATCTGCAGCGCGTCGTCCGCCACTTCCATAGCCGCTTGCGCGCAGTAGAGCTTGGCCAAAGCGGAGGAGATCCGCACCGGTATTTTATTATCGATTTCCCAGGCGCATTTGTAAACCATATTGCGCATATTTTCAATTTTGATTTTCATTTGGGTTATTTTGAGCTGAATAAGCTGATTGTCGCCGATGGGCCGGCCGAATTGCACTCGCTGACAGGCATAGCGCGCCGCGTCCTCAAAAGCGCATTCCGCCGAGCCCAAAAGACCGGCGGCTATCAGCAGCCGCTCCGCCTCAAAATTGATCATCGCCTGCCTGAAGCCGTCGCCTTCTTTGCCGACCAGATCTTTTTCCGTGAGTTCCACATCGTCCAGATACACTTCGCAGGTGTCCAGCATGTGCCAGCCGATCTTCTTCAGCGGCTCCGCCTTGACCCCCGGTTTTTGCATCGGCAGCCACCACATGGAAAAAGCCTGCCGTTTATCCGCGGCCGTCTCATCGGCGTCGCGCGCCAGACACAGCATGTAGGGCGCCCGCAGCGCGTTGCTCATAAAAGACTTATGCCCGTTGATATACACTTTGCCGTTCCGCCGCTGAAACGTCGTGGCGATCGCCCCGCTGTCCGAACCGGCCTGCGGCTCGGTAAAACCGAGGACAAAAGCCGCCTGCCCCGCTTTGACGGCCGTCATGGTCTGCTCGATTTGCTCCGGCGAGCCAAATTCCAGCATATCCTTGATGGACAGCGGCTGCCCGAAAGAAAAATGCGGCCCGCCGTTTTTGGTTATTTCTTCCATCACAAGCATCATCGTCACGGTGTCCGCCGGCGTTCCGCCGTATTCCTCCGGCACGCCGAGCAGTCCAAACCCGCCGGCGGTCAAAGCGTCGATAAAACGCTGCGGGTATTCATGATTCTCATAGCACTCCTTCATATAAGTTTCCGGGCAATCCCGGCGCATCAGCTCCCGCAGGCTTTCGAGCAAAAGCTCCTGCTCCTCGGTCAGTCTGAAATCCATGCCGCTTCCTCCTTGCGTAGTTGGTTGATTATTTCGCATCTCCTGATCTTACCGGCTTCATCCATCGCTATTTCGTCTACAAATCTCACGAGCCGCGGTTTTTTGTAATCGGCGATATGCCGCCGGCAATGCGCCCGGATCTCCGCCGCGGTCACGGCGGCGCCGGCCCGAAGTTTGACGGCGGCGGCCACCGCTTCCCCGAACACCGCGTCCGCCATCCCGAACACCACGCATTCCTCCACGGCCGGATGCAGGCGCAAAGTGTTTTCCACTTCCTGGACAAAGACGTTTTCCCCGCCGGATTTGATCATGCCCGTTTTGCGGGAAACCATGTATAAATAGCCGTCCTCGTCCCGTTTCATCATATCGCCCGTGCGCAGCCAGCCGTCCGGCAAAAAAGCTTCGCGGCTGGGTCCCGGCTGACCGCAATAACCGCTGAAAAGAGCCGGCCCGCGGACCAGAGCCTCGCCGACCACGCCCGGCGGCGCTTCCCGCCCCGCGGCGTCCGCTACCAGCACTTCCAAAAAAGGCATAGGCAGACCGACGCTGCTCAGAGCCGGCGCCCGCTCCGCCAGCATGGCCCGGCTCAAAACCAGGCTGGTGCCCGTCCCGCTCTCTGTTTGCCCCCAGCCGTAATTGACCTCGCAGTTGGGAAAACCCTGATAAAGGCGGCGGACGACGTCGGGGGCGGCGGCGCCGGCCGAACTCTGCACGAGTTTGACGCTGCTCAGATCATAGCGGGCAAAATCGGGATGATCGAGCAGACGGAGGTAAGTGCTGGGCGGCAGCAGCAGCAGATAAGTGATCCGCTCCCGTTCGACGGCCGCAAGTATCTCCGCCGGCTGAAAAGCGTCGCCGATCACCAGCGTCGCGCCGGAACTCAGAGCGGAGGCGAACCAGCTGTGGCCGCCGTGATGGCTCAGCGGGCATTGCACGAGGACGGTCTCGCGCGGATCGGCCCCCATGCGGCTGGACATCATGACGGAAATGATTTCCGCCAGATCGGCGCGGTGGGTGCGCAGGGCGCCTTTGGGCAAGCCGGTCGTGCCGCCGGTAAATTGCAGGCGGGACACGGCGGCGGCGTCTCGGAACAGCGCCGGTTCCTCCCCGCCGCCGCCGCCCAAAGCGGCGGCGGCCCGCAGAGAGAGGGGCCCGGCGGCCGCCGCGCCGCTCTCCTTCCCATGGATGAGCAAAAACTCCGGCAGCCCGTCCGCCGCCGGGAGCTTATCCTGAAATTCCTCTCCGCACACCAGCAGGCGGCAGCGGCTGAAACGCAGCAAACGCCCGATTTCCGGCGCCGCCAGCCGGTGATTCAGCGGAACGGCCGCGGCGCCGATTTTTTGCAGGGCATAATACACTTC
>JAISEW010000029.1 GCA_031263945.1 Gracilibacteraceae bacterium
TTTCGCTGAACGGCTGCTAAAGCGGCAGTCTCATACCTGCATCCGGACTCGTTCCGTACCGCTTCATCACTGACCTTACAATTATTTTATGGAATGGTTTTACAAAAAAGAAATACACCTTGCCCATTTTATTATTGTAACGCACGACTGTCGTCACATAAACAAGCGAAGCCGCTCTGTCGGCCAATACCGACACCCGAAAATTTAAATGCCGGTCGTTTTCCCCCATGACCAGCTCATTCTCGGTTTGCTCTATCTTCGTAAAAAATTCCCCGCCGGCTTCGCTTTCATCTTCCTTCCCTTTCAGCCCAAAAGGCCGAACCAGCGCGTCCCTTATTTTCATCAAGAAATTCACCCAGGCCGGCAATTTGAATATTTGCGCCGAAATTTTCTCTATGCTCTCATCGGTAGATTTTGTGATTTGATACGAATCAATATAATCGACCCGCCCAAATCCACTGAAAACAGCTGAATTTTCAGGCGCTTCATCGCGTTTCATTTCACTTCGCGCCCGCCAGCGCTTCCTCCGCCGCCTCGATAAACTGATCGTGCGAGATCGTGGCCCCGGTTATAGCGTCTACTCCGTCCAAAGTCTTCACTTCCACGAACTGCTCGGCGTAACGCTCCATCGCCCGCACCGCCAATTGGGCGCTGTTATAATAGGCCTGATTGGAAATCGCGCCGTTCACCTTGCCATATTCCTCATCCTTCAGGCTGCCGTCTTCCTGCCAGGTGACAAAACGGCAGTCCGTGATCACCCCGTCCGTTACCGTCACAGTCACTTCACCGTAAGCGCCCGTGTCGTCGGCGCCGCTGCGCCCGGAAAAAACTCCGTCCTCATACGCCTCATACGCCTGAGCGCCCCCTCCGCAGCCGCTCAGGACACAGAGAAACGTCAAAAGACCCAGCAAAAAAATCCGCGCCTTCATTCCGCCTTCTCCCGTTTATTCTCCGTGACCGCGGCGATGCGCCCATGTTCCAGCACGATGGTGCGCTGGGCTTCCTCCGCCACTTCCGGGTCGTGAGTCACCACTATGATCGTACTGCCCTCCGCGTGCAGATTGCGCAGGATAGACAAAACTATTTTTTCATTGGCCTCGTCCAGATTACCGGTCGGCTCGTCGGCCAGGATCAGCATCGGATAATTTATCAAAGCGCGAGCAATACACACCCGCTGCTGCTCGCCCCCGGACAGCTGGCTCGGCAGATGCCTGGCCCGCTCCTGCAGGCCGACCCGCCCCAGCGCTTGCAGCGCCTCGGCTTCATCAGGCAGACTGTGGTAATATTGGGCCACCATGACATTTTCCAGCGCGGTGAGGTAATTGATGAGATGAAACTGCTGAAAGATCAGGCCGATTTTATCACGGCGCAAAGCGGTCAGATTTCTGGCGCTTTCCTTGGAGATATTCACGCCGTCCAAAATGACCGATCCCTCCGACGGTTTATCCATGCAGCCTATTATATTCATCAGCGTTGTCTTGCCGGAGCCGGACGGCCCCATGATGGCTATCCACTCTCCCTGCCCGACCGAAATGCTCACATCCCACAGGGCCCGGACATTGCCGTAGATTTTTTTGATTCCATTTAATTCCAAAAGAGCCATCTTTCCTCCCTCATCCCTCACTCGCCGCGCAAAACAATAGCCGGATCGACGTCGGCCGCGCTTTTCACCGGCGGGAGACAAGCGAGGCCGGTGATCAGCATCGATATTATGAGCGTGCCCGGCGCCAGAAGCGGCTGAAAAGTGATCGGGCGGTTAAAAACATTCATGCTCACGGCCTGAGCGAAGAAAAACCCGAGCGCTACGCCCAACAGCCCGCCGAGGGCGCCCAGCAGCACGCCTTCTCCTAAAAATTCATTGACCACTTCCCGGTTAGAGGCCCCGAGGGCTTTTTTCAAACCTATTTCCCGCCGGCGCTCCGTCACCACCGCCATCATCGTGGTCGCCACGCAGATCATCGTCAAGAGCAGCACAACGGAGGTGACCAGGTAAACAAGGGCTTGCAGCTTGCCCAACACCGCGTCTTCGGATTGAGTGACCTGCCTGACCAGGCGCGGCGTCACTCCGGGGACCGTGCTTTCTATTTCCGCCGCCCATGCCGCCAGTTCCGTCTCGGAGGCCCGGATGCTGCATTCTACCACGTCAAACTGCCCTTCGCCCATCAGAGCGGTAAAATCGGCGAGAGACATGAATATAAACGCTTCTTCCGTGCCTCCCGTCTGCACGACGCCGGTCACGGTAAAATCACGGCTGAAAATCTCACCGCCCTCGCCCGTTCCCGTCAGAGTAAAAACGCTGCCCGGCAGCAGACGGATCGTATCGGCCACCTCCTGACCGATGAGCGTTTCACCCGCGCCGAGCGGCCAGTCGCCGGTCACATACCAATACGGGCTGGCGGCGCGCGCCTCGGCCCAATCCGTGCCGGCGGCCATGAAAGGCTGCTCGTTTATTTTCGCGGCCTGATAGCGGTAGGGCGCCATGCCGGTCACGCTCTCCGCCGGAAAAATCGCCCTGACGGTTTCGGTTTTTTCCCGCGTCAGCGTCTGCTCGTCCCCGGCGGGCATGAGGATCAGATTCGCGCCGTAAGAGCGGAATTCCTGCCCCATCTGGCGCGGGATGTCATAATAGATCGTCACCAGGCCCGAAAGCACCGTCGCGCCTATGGCTACGGCCAGCAAGGCGACAAACATGCGCGAGCGCCGGCGGGCCAAAGAGCTGATGATCATTTTCAAATAAAAAGTCCGTTTTTTCACTCTGTCACCTGCCGTGCAAAACTTCCGCCGGATGGAGGGAAAGCATATATCTGATAGAGGGGATACTGCCGGCCAGCGTGATGACAAAAACGAGCACCGCGACGATGGGAATGACCATCGGTTTTATCTCGATGGCCGAACCGAAAACCGAACGGCCGATGATCTGCGCGAAGCCCAGTCCGGCAAAATAGCCTGCCACCCCGCCCAAAAGGCCCGTTACCGTTATTTCCGCCAGCACAAGTCCGGCTATGGGCGAGTTGTTCGCCCCTACCGCCTTCAAAAGGCCGATTTCCCGGCTGCGCTCCATGACGCTGGCCGTGACAAGATTCGAGATGCCCAGCGCCGAGCCCAGGAGACTCAGGACGGTGATCAGCAGCATGAGCAGCTGCGTTTTTTCCAAAATGGCGCCTTCCGACTCGGCCACCTGGCGGATCGGCTTGGAAACGGCGCCGCTCATCACTTCGTCGATCTGATAGCAGATGGCGCTGACATAGGCGGTGCAGTACCAGGTTTCCCACTCTTTGATCGAAAGACTTTTGGGATTTTGGGCCGCCCGCCGCGACAGCTCGTTGTCGGGGGTCGTCAGGGCGCTGACTTCCACCCGGCTGACCAGCCCGGGTCTCCCCGCCAGTTTTTGGGCGACGGGCAGAGGGACGAATATTTGTTCATCCTCGGCGCCGCCGGAGTCAAATACGCCGCCGGCCAGCAAATTCACGGCCTGCGCGCCGATGGTCAGCGTGAACCGGTCGCCGGGCTGAATGTCAAAACGACGCGCCAACAGGCCGCCGACGATCGCTGTGTCCGTATCGCCGTCGCCGGGCCACTCTCCCGTCACATCCCACCAGTTTTTCATCCGCGCCAGCCCGGTGTCCAGGCTTTCTCCGGTCGGCAGTTCCAGGTGATGATCGAACCAGACGCCGGCCAGCCTGACCTCATCCGCGCCGTTCAGCAGGGCCCGCGTTTCCAGATAAGGGGCAAAATCCACGATATTGAAGGCCCAGAATATCGTCTTGATATTTCCCAGCTCGTCCTCCCGCAAATATTGCGCGGTCTCGGCGGCGTTTTCATCCATGCCGTACAGATCGTTCAGCAGCGACGCCTCTTTGGGGCGCACGTTGATATTCGCGCCGTAAGTTTTGAGTTCCTGATTCACCTTGTCGCCCACGTCCAGCATGACATTCAGCATGGCCGTGGCCAGCGAAGCGCCGAGAGCGATGGTGAAAGCGATCATGAGCATTTTCCCTTTTTGCCGGAACAGCGCTCCTTTGACCATGCGCAAAAACATAATCCTGACTCCTTTAAGCTCTGCTATTTGAAGCGACTTTTCTCGTTTTCCAGATCCGCGGTCCTGATCACCATGTTCCCCTGCCGCATCGCATAGGGGAAAGGCACGGGATTGCAGCCGCCTTTGAAACCGATGGTCGATTTGTTCATGACCACGTCGCACAGTTTGCAAATCACTTCGTCCTCGCGCTCATAATAGCCCGTGGGGCCGCAGATGTCGCAGGCGTCCAGGCCGACGCCGTAGGAGGATTCATTTTTTTTGATTATGATAAAACGCACGCCCACTCCGTCCTCAGTCGTGTAAACAAAACGGTGCAGATGTCCGTCGTTGATATTTTCCGCCGGGATGACGATTTCCGCGCCTATTATCTCCATCGGCTCCACCGGGGAAAGAACGACTTCTTTTTCATCGAAAGCCCGCCCGGCGGTCAAACTGAGGACGACCAGCGCGTAGCCCAGGATGATCACGGCGCTCCAGCGGGCGCGTCCCCGGGCGGCGGCCCGGCTTTTCCGTTTTTCGGCCGGATTGGCGAAAGTTTCACCGGCGCGCCGGCTCGCGTGCCAAACCACCAAGGGGATGAGAAAAGTAAGTCCCATGACGGCGTAGAGGAAAAAATCGTGATAATTGACGATTTGTTTCAGCACGCCAAAAAAGGCCCTGGATGTCGGGATCAGCCGCCGGGCGTATAAAAATTGCAGGATAGCCGCGACCTGACTGATGAGATTGATGGCCAGCGCGGTCGTCAGGAGGATCCGGCTCAGATAGTTCCCGGCGGCGCGGAGATAACTGTTTGCCCGAAACAGCCCCCAGCCCGTGACAGCGATCAGCAGCAAAGCCGCCGCGTAACCGATGAACTTAAAGAGAAACTCCGTGCTGATCAGGCTTTCGCCGACGAGGACGAATTCCGCCGGGTACAAAAAAATGTCCGTCAACGTATAAAAAAGCAAGGAAGCGCAGAGCAAGGCCGCCGCCGTCTGGTAGATCCAGCCGGACAGACGTCCGCCGGCGTCGTCCCGTTTGAGCCAGAGAGCGGCTATAAAAAAAACAGCCGCGATGATTGACACGGACAAAATACCGACGTTCCAATATTCGCGGTTGATCAAATTAGTCGAGCGGCGCAAAACCGCCACCACCAAGGCGAAAAGCACCCCGGCTCCGGCGGCGGGCGGGAGCCATTTTTTCCATGCCGCGCTCCGGCCGCGGCACACCTGAGATAAGATCAGCGCCAGCAAAATAAAAACCGTCAGCGAGTTTTGCAGCACCAGAATAAAATAACGCAGCATAAGGCGGGACCTCCGTCACTAAAAACGAGAAACGAGCGCCGCGCTTTCAGCCCGGCGCTCTGCTAATCAGGATGCTGACTTTACCAGGTGCGCGGCACGAAATCAAAGTCCCACTCGGCGACGAGGGGCTCGTTCCAGAAACGGCCGTCAACGCCGGTCGTCGGATCGACGTGCAGCAAATAACCCTGAGCCTCGGGATTCGAGATGATGAAACGGACTTTATACGTTCCGGCCGCCGGGAATTTGATATTGGCGCCGTAATGCGGGCCGTCGCTCGCGCTCATGGGCATGAAATTACCCTCGAATATATTGCCGCTCTCGTCTTCCAATTCATAGCTGACGGTCAGATAGGGCACAAAGTCTCCGGCGCCGTAGCCCAAGTCATTGGCGGCCAGAGCGGAGATATCGGCTTCCATGTGCATATCGGACTGGGAGGCGGGCAAGCTGTTGCCGGCCGGCTCCATATCCACGGGCTGGAAGTACACGCCGGCGACGTTCAGCGGTCCAAGTTCGATATCATCGCCAATAGGGAATTCCTCAAAACCGGCCACGTCGCCGGGGGCGACAGCGGGAGTTTCGGCGGGCGGAGCGGGCTCGGCGGGCGGAGTGCTGGCGGCGGGCGGAGTCTGGGCCGCGGAAGGGGCGCCGGAGCAAGCCACCGCCGTCGCCAAAATCAATGTGATAACAAACAGAATCGTGAACGCCTTTTTCATTTCATCTTCCTCCTAAGAACTAGTTTGAGAATTAGCCGATTTTTTCCATTTTCTCATTTGAATGGTGAATGTAACGACCGTGACGGCCAGCAAAACAATTTGCGGGATCAATGTTTCCAGCGTCGGATATATGCCGAGCAGATCGACCGAGGAGATCCCCGCTACCGGCGTGACGCTGACGGCATTGCCCTCCTGCAGTTCCTTGACTCCGGATCCGGTAAAAGAAATCGCCATTATGGACAGCAAAACACTCGTGCCGAGAAAGAAGGGCTTGAGCGGCAAACGGATGCTCAAAACCCGAATAACGATATAAACGACGACGAGCGCGACGCAGCCGACGCCGAATCCCATCCAGATCATATTCGCGTAAGTCTCGGTATCCGCCAACAACGCCTGATAGAACAGGATAACCTCCGCTCCCTCGCGGAAAACCGCCAGAAACGCCGCGAAAGCCAGTGAAAAAACACTGCCTTTGGCGATAGAGCTTTTCACCCTCCCTTCAATGTATCCGCTCCAAGCGTCAGCTTCCGCTTTTCCCACCATCCAGTTGCTGACATAAAAGAGTACGACCACGGCCAAAAGCATCGTCGCTCCCTCGACGATCTCCTGCTGCGCTCCGCTCGCGCCGGACAGCGCGTTCAAGATAAAAGCCATGATCACGCTGGCCCCGAGAGCCAGAAGCGAACCCCAGTAAACCATCCCGGTCTTTTGCTTGTTGCCGCTTTTGATCAGGTAAGCGATGATCGCGCCTACGATGATGATGGCCTCGAAGCCTTCACGCAGGATGATCAGAAACGAAGCCAGAAAAACAGCGGTGGGATCCTCCGTCTTCCCGTCCAGCTGACCGGCGTCCTCGCGCAGAAAACGCACCAGAGTGTCCAGATCTTCCCGGATAGCGCCTTGCGGTTCAGCCGCCGTCATGGCTTTCTTGATCAGGCTGAACTGATACTCGACCTGAGCGGCCCGATCGCCGGAAACGTAAGCCATAACGGTTTTTTCAAAACCCAATTTTTCATAAAAACTGTAGTAAGCGACGTCGACCTGAGCTTTGGCGCCGGCGATATCGCCCGTCAAATAGATTTCATACGCTTCGTCGCACACAGCCGCCATCTCGTCCACTATTTCCCCCCAGGAATTATAGTCCGACGCGGCGACCGTCCCCGCCGCCCCAAAAAAGAGCATCAGGGCCAGGACGGGCAAAACCGTTATTTTTGGCATTTATTCACCCCCTCTCTTGCAAAAAGTGACGCAAGCCGCAGCTAATTAGCTTGCGCTAACAATCATAGCTTATATTTCCTCAATTGTCAAGAGCAAAACGCCCTACAATTCAAATTTTATGTCTTGATTCCAAATTTTAGGCGAATATCTCCCCGTGATCCGCGAGCGCAACGCCTTTTTCGGCAAAAACCGCCTCGGCGCGGTCGTTATCCGTCACGCGCAGTACGACATAGGCGTGGCCGGCCTGGCGGGTGATAAAAGCGTACAGGTATTCCAAATTGATGTCCGCGTCCGCCAGCACCCGCAAAACTCCGGCCAGGCTCCCCGGCGCGTCCGTCAAAGAGACGGCGAACACCGGCGTGGCCGAACCCACATATTCGGCGGCGCGCAACACTTCCAGCGCCCGCCGCGGCTCGCTGACTATGAGACGGAGTATCCCAAAATTTTCCGTATCCGCGATGGACAGCGCGCGCAAATCGATGCCGGCGCCGCCCAGAAGCGCCGTGACTTCCGCCAGAGCGCCCGGCCTGTTTTCCACAAAAACAGAAATCTGTTCAATCGCCATCAGAGGCTCCCCCTTTCAGATCTTGCGTTTATCGATGATGCGGACAGCCTTGCCTTCGCTGCGGGTGATGCTGCGCGGCGCGGTCAGCGTCACTTTCGGTGAAATGCCGAGCATGGACTTGAGCGAACTCAGCAGTTCGTCTTCCTTGGCGGCTATGTCCTTTACGGTGTCCGAGAACATTTCCGGCGTCATTTCCACCTGCACTTCAAAATTATCGGTATAGTTCACGCGGTCTATTATTATCTGATAATTCGGCGGGAAGCCGCAATTCAAAAGCACCGCCTCTATCTGGGACGGGAAAACGTTGACGCCGCGGATGATGAGCATATCGTCCGTGCGGCCCATCGGTTTGGACATCTTGATCAGCGTGCGCCCGCAGGAGCAGGGCTGGCGGCTCAGGACGCAAATGTCCCGCGTCCGGTAGCGCAGGAGCGGGAAGGCTTTTTTGCTGATACTGGTGAAAACGGCCTCTCCTTTTTCCCCTTCCGGCAGCGTCTCGCCCGTATCGGGGTCGATGCACTCGACGAGAAAATGGTCCTCGTTCACATGCATCCCCGTCTGTTCCGCGCACTCGAACGAAACCCCCGGCCCGGAGATCTCGGTCAAACCGTAGATATCATAGGCTTTAAGGCCCAGTTTTTGCTCGATATCCCGCCGCATCTCCTCGCTCCAGGCCTCGGCGCCGAAAATACCGGCCTTGAGCTTGATTTTATCACGCAGCCCCTTTTCGATGATCGTCTCCGCCAGAAAAGCCGCGTAAGAGGGCGTGCAGCAGAGAATGGTCGCGCCGAGATCTACCATAAATTGGATCTGGCGTTCCGTGTTGCCGGAAGACATCGGCAAAGTCAGGGCGCCTACCTTGTGGGAACCGCCGTTGAGACCGGGGCCGCCCGTGAAAAGGCCGTAGCCGTAGCAGACGTGTACCACATCCGCCCGGGTCCCGCCCGCCGCGACGATGGCGCGGGCGCAGCACTCATCCCAGATGTCGATGTCCGGCTGCGTGTAAAAGGCCACGACCCGCCGCCCCGTAGTGCCGCTGGTCGACTGGATGCGCACGGCTTCCTCCAGCGGCACGGCCAGCAAACCGTAGGGATAAGCGTCGCGCAGATCGTCTTTCGTGAGAAGGGGCAATTTGGGCAAATCGTCCACCGAGCGGATATCCGCCGGGGTCACGCCGCACTTGTCCATGAGACGCCGGTAATAGGCGACGTGATCATAGACGTGGCGCACCGTTTCCGCGAGCCGGGCCGACTGGATATCCCGCATGGTTTCCCGTGAAGCGCATTCCATTTCCCGTTGAAAATAGTTCACCTTATTCCCGCCTTTTCAATTAATATGTCCGTTCAGAGCGTAGAGACAAATACCCGCCGCCACCGCGGCGTTAAGCGACTCGACCCCGCCTAGCATCGGCACGGCCACGCTCATATCCGCCGCCGCTTTAAACTCCTCCTCCACCCCCTGCCCTTCGCTGCCTACCACCAGCACGAGCGGGGCTTCCAGCGGCCGGACCGCCGTAAAAACCGACGGAGCGTCCATGCGGCATACCGCCAGCAAAGCGCCCCATTCCCGGCACAGAGCGACGACCGCCGCCGCGGAAAGCCCGGTCAGGATATGCTGACTGAAAAAAACGCCCATCGCGCCGCGCACCGTCTTAGGATTCCAGAGATCGACCGTGCCTTCCGTCAGGCATATTTTATCCACGCCGGCCGCCAAAGCCGTGCGCAGGATCGCGCCGAGATTGCCGGGATCGCGGATATTATCCGCCGCCAGCACGATCTCCCCCGGAGCGGGCGGTCCGATTTCCGTCTCCCGGCGGATGCGCGCCAGAGCCGCGACGCCCGGCGGCGTCTCCAGAGCGCTGATCTTGCGCATCACCGCCGGCGAAACCTCCTGAACGGCGACGTCGGGCCGGGAAAAATCCCATTCCTCCCCGGCGCTCTCCGGACAGACGAATATTTTTTCGATCTCCGCGCCGCGCAACAGAGCTTCCCGCAGGAGCCGCCGGCCTTCCAGAAGAAAAAGCCCATGCTCCCGGCGAGCGCGGCCCCGGCGCAGCGCGGCCAGCAGTTTGACCGTATCGTTATCCGGCGAGCTGATAACGGGCCGCCGCTCCGCTTGCGGCGCCGGATCCGTCAACAGGCCAGTTTTTCCTTGACTTTATCCGCCAATTGGGCAAAAGCCGCGCTGTCGCTTATCGCCAATTCGGAAAGCATTTTGCGGTTCATGTCGATGCCGGCCAGCTTCAGGCCGTACATCAGGCGGCTGTAAGTAATACCCTGCATTCTGGCCGCCGCGTTGATGCGGGCGATCCACAGGCGGCGAAAATTCCGCTTGTTTTGTTTACGGTGAACATAGGCGAAAGCCATCGAACGCACGACTTGCTGTCTGGCGACTTTAAACAGTTTGCTTTTCCGGCCGCGATATCCCCTGGCTAATTTCAGTATTTTCTTATGGCGCTGATGCGCCCGCACGCCTCTTTTAACTCTAGCCACGACAAAAACCCTCCTATTTCATATATACAATAAGCCGCTCCAGCCGCTTAGCGTCAGTTTTATGCATGATGGCCGACTTGCGCAGGTTACGCTTGCGTTTGGGCGATTTTTTTTCCAAAATATGGCTCTTGTAGGCGTGCCGGAGGACTATTTTCCCGGTAGCCGTCTTTTTGAAGCGTTTAGCCGCCCCCCGATGCGTTTTCATTTTGGGCATGACGATCCCCTCCGTTTATTTTTTGCGTTGCTGTTCTTTCTTATGCCGTCTGCCGCGGCGTCAGGATCATGATCATATAACGGCCTTCCACCCGCGCTTCCCGCTCGATATTCGCTTCCTCGCGCAGCAGCGCCGCCAAACGCACGCAAAGCTGTCTGCCCTGCTCCGGGTGAGACAGTTCCCGGCCGCGAAACATGACGGTCACTTTCACCTTGTCGCCGTCTGCCAAAAATCTCTGCGCGTTGCGAGCTTTTGTGTTGAAATCATGGTCTTCGATATTCGGGCGCATCTTCACCTCTTTGATAGAGACGATATTCTGCTTCTTGCGCGCCTCCTTGTCCCTTTTGGCCTGCTCGTACTTATACTTGCCGTAGTCCATCAGTTTGCAAACCGGAGGCTTCGCCGCCGGGGCAATTTCCACCAGATCGCAATCCTTTTCCACGGCAATCGCCAGCGCGTCTTTCAACGGAACAATCCCGAGCTGCTCGCCTTCCCCGCTTACAAGCCGAACCTCCCGAGCCCGGATTTCATCGTTAATCCGTAACTCTTTGCTAATGGATATCACCTCCACATAATTTTACCGCGCCCTCCGCGTTCCTGAAACTTCAGCACAACAAAAAACGGGCGCAAACCACCCGTTTACCATTGTTCATGTAACTAACGAACCAGGCGACCTCATGTACCGCAGGTATGAGGTGAGAAGCGGATGGCCTCTTCTTGACAAA
>JAISEW010000098.1 GCA_031263945.1 Gracilibacteraceae bacterium
ATTCGATTACAGAATCCACGCCATCCATTGTCAGTAGATTTGTAAAAATTACCGGCCTGCCGTTCCTTCCACGATCAGCATCGGCAGACATAACATCTAAACTTGCGCCTACCAACGGCGCTAAATCAGTTTTGTTAATCACCAGCAAATCAGAGCGCGTTACACCCGGCCCCCCCTTGCGAGGGATTTTTTCGCCTTGAGCCACATCAATGACATAGATGGACGCGTCCGCCAAATCAGGTGAAAAGGTAGCGGAAAGATTATCACCGCCGCTTTCCACAAAAATTATTTGCACATCGGTGAATCTTGCGGCCAGTCCATCCACCGCTTCCAAATTCATGGAGCAATCCTCACGAATCGCGGTATGGGGACACCCGCCCGTTTCCACGCCGATAATCCGTTCAGAAGGGAGGACCGAGTTTTTGACGAGAAACTCAGCATCCTCTTTGGTATATATATCATTGGTGACGATGCAAATGCTGTAATGCGCGTACATACGCCGGGTCAGGCGCTCAATCAGCGCGGTCTTTCCGGAACCGACAGGTCCGCCCACACCGATTTTGATATAGGACATACATTCCACTCCTGTCAGAAGTTTTTCAACAAAACGGCTTTGATGAGCAACTTTTATGAGATATACAAACGCCCAGGCAGCGTTTCGTGCTGCATTGCCCGCAAGTCAAATCCACAGCCCGAAACGCCCAGTTCATCCATGCTCACGGTTTTCGCTTTTTGTGCTGCAGTTGGAACACGTTTCATAATCGCCGATATGGAAAGCTGTCCGTCCATCTGCCGCAAAGGAACTAGCTTGACCGTATGATTGGCTGCTGCCGAAAGAATGCTGTAGCAATATAGCTCCAATGCGGTCTGAATATCAGCCTCAATACTTTTGATAAACAAACCCACAGCCACCGGATAATGCCCGTCGCAACGGCCATCTGCGATCGTTCCTCTGTATTCATCCAAAAGCGGAAAGTCACGCAAAACCGACTGCGCTTTCAAAAAATGCGCACAGAGCTTTTCGCTGCCCTCACGGATTTCCACAGGTGTCTTCATTGCGGCGCAAAGCCCGTCCAAACACACAAAATCCCCGCCCAGCGCGGCTTTTGCCGCAACGCCTAAATCTCCATATGGCAGCAGATAGAGTTGGGCGCTCAAATATGCCGCCAGGGTTTCCCTGTCACGCACAAGCCCCTTTTGGGTGTAGGTTTCCAACCCGCCCGACAGCGTATAGCCGCCGATGGGAAAAAGCGGATCAAGAACCTGTATCAGCGGCAGGAGATTATCCATGGCTGTGCCCCCTCACTGTGACAGAAGGCAAAAATTTCCCCACGGTTTTTGCACAGTCAAACCCCAAATGGCTGAGATACGCTAAGGTTGGAGATTCGTATGGCGTTTCCACATGGTCATCACCAATCGACAGTGGCAGGTGGCGATTGCCAAGTTCAAAGCACGCCCTGCCCATTTCCCGCATGGAGGATACGGAAATTCTGATGATCTCACATTCCGTAAGCGAAAGAATAATTACCCTGTTGCCGTCCTCATACAAAATGGCTCCATCAAACAGGGGCTCCGAAAGGCGCAAACCGATTTCTTTGCCGGAGGACGACACTTTCTTCAAAATTCTCTTATCGCGCTCAAACCATTCAAAGGAGACGGTTTCAGTCTGTTTTCCGGTAGTGCGCTCTTCGTCATGCCGGCCGATGATGTTCTCTATAATCATCCGGCACCGCCTAAAATAAGTAATATTTTTGTGTCAGCGGCAAGACCGTCGCCGCTTCACAGGTGATTTTTTCGCCATCTGCCACTACGGTGTAGGTTTCGGGATCAACCGTAATGCTGCCGGTGCGATCGTTGTACCGCATATCGGATTTTAAAACCGACCGGCAGTTTTTTACCGGAAGGACAATCCGTTCCAGGCCCAGTTTTTCGGTAATGCCGCCTTTTTCCGCCGCCCCGGATACAAACGTAATACAGGTGTGTTTTTGCGCTAAATCCGAAGCGCCGAACATTTTTGTATACATGACAGGCTGGGGCGTGGGGATAGAAGCGTTGGCATCTCCCATTTTAGAGGCGATGATAAACCCGCCTTTGATGATCATCTCGGGCTTCGCACCGAAAAAAACCGGCTTCCAAATGACCAAATCGGCATATTTCCCTGTTTCTACCGAACCGACATAATCAGAGATGCCATGGGCAACGGCAGGGTTAATCGTATATTTGGCGATGTAACGCTTGGCGCGGAAATTGTCGTTGCGGCTCGAATCCTCCGGCAAAGCGCCTCGCTGTGTTTTCATCTTGCTTGCCGTCTGCCACGTACGGGTAATCACCTCGCCCACGCGCCCCATCGCCTGAGAATCGGAGCTCATCATAGAGAAAATACCCATATCGTGTAACACGTCTTCCGCCGCGATGGTTTCGGGACGGATACGGGAATCGGCAAAGGCCACATCCTCCGGCACTCTGCTGTCCAAATGATGGCAAACCATCAGCATATCCAGATGCTCGTCCACGGTATTGACGGTGAACGGCATGGTGGGGTTGGTGGAGGAAGGCAGGATATTCGGGAAAGCCGCCGCCTTGATAATATCCGGCGCGTGGCCGCCCCCCGCACCCTCTGTGTGATAGGTGTGGATCGTACGACCGCCGATGGCCGCCAGCGTATCTTCAACAAAACCGGCTTCGTTTAAGGTGTCGGTATGAATGGATACCTGCACATCATAAGTGTCCGCCACGTCCAACGCGGCTTGGATGACGGCGGGGGTGGATCCCCAATCCTCGTGGATTTTCAGCCCACAGGCGCCCGCCTCAATCTGTTCTGTGAGCGTTTTGGAATCGGCGCTGTTGCCCTTGCCCAAAAAGCCCAGATTCACAGGATAGCCTTCAGCGGCCTCCAGCATTTTTTCAAGATTGAACTTACCCGGTGTACAGGTGGTGGCGTTGGTTCCGTCCGCCGGACCCGTGCCGCCGCCGATCATAGTGGTCACACCTGAGTAAAGCGCCGTTTCGATTTGCGTAGGGCTGATAAAATGGATGTGCGTATCAATGCCCCCGGCGGTCACGAGCATTCCTTCGCCCGCGATAATTTCCGTAGAAGCGCCGACTGTAAGACCTGGTGTAACGCCGTCCATGATGTCCGGGTTACCTGCTTTTCCGATGGCACTGATTTTTCCGTCTTTTATCCCGATGTCCGCTTTAATGATGCCGGTGTAGTCTAAAATGACCGCGTTAGTAATCACGGTGTCCGGACATTTGCTGTCGGCTGCAGAGCAGGATTGCCCCATACCGTCCCGTAGAGATTTCCCGCCGCCGAATTTTGCTTCCTCGCCGTAAACGGCAGAATCGCGCTCCACTTCAATCAGCAGGGATGTATCTCCCAATCGGATTCTGTCGCCTGTGGTGGGTCCATACATATCGGCATATTGCTTTCTGGTCATTTCAAACATTATACAACAACCCCCTTGTAGCCCAAGGCTTTCGCTCTGTCCTGTGCCGCCGTTTTCACCGTTATATCGTCCATTTTCCCATTAGTTAAGCCGTTCAGCCCATAACCGATCCGATTGCCGCCGATTGTCGCGAGTGTAACAGATTTGCTGTCCCCCGGCTCAAACCGCACCGCTGTACCGGATGGAATGTCCAACCGGTATCCGAACGCGGCTGTTCGGTCAAATTCCAGAGCCTTGTTGACCTCGAAAAAGTGATAATGGGAACCCACCTGAATCGGGCGGTCACCCGTGTTCACAATGGTAAGCTCCAAGGTTTCTTTTCCTGCGTTTATGACAATCGGGGTGTCGTCAAACAAAAGTTCTCCGGGATGCTCTTCTCCGGAGGGATGAATCGGCTCATGTACCGTTACCAGTTTGGTTCCGTCCGGAAAAGTGGCCTCAAGCTGTATCTCATGAATCATTTCGGCCACGCCGTCCATTACATCCTCTGACGACAGCAGCTTTTTGCCCGTTCTCATCAGTTCGGTGACACCACGACCGTCCCGCGCCAGTTCCAGAAGCTCGCTTGTGATATAAGCGACGGCTTCCGGATAATTTAGTTTTAGTCCTCGTTTTTTTCGGGTTTTTGCCAATTTTCCCGCTGTGTGGATCATCAGCCGTTCCTGTTCTCTGGACGTTAAATGCACTTTGATTTCCTCCTATTCCGTAAGAATTTTCTGAATGTTTGCAGCATCCAGTTCTTTGGTTGCGCCGTGAAGGACGATATTGCCTTTTTCCATAATATAAATCTCATGGGAAACGTTCAGCACGAACTCTAAATATTGTTCTACTAAAAACACTGTAATCCCTTTTTCGGTCTTGATTTTTCGAATCGCTGTCTCAATGTCTTGAATGATAGATGGCTGAATGCCCTCGGTGGGTTCGTCTAAAATCAGGATTTTCGGCTCCGCCGCCAACGCCCTCGCGATCGCCAATTGCTGCTGCTGACCGCCGGACAGATCGCCGCCCTTGCGCTTGGCGAATTGGGGCAGAATGGGGAACAGCTCGTAAATATAGTGCGGGATTTCCCCTTTGCCGCCTTTGGGCTGTAAACCCAATTCCAGATTTTCCTGCACGGTCATCTGAGGAAAAATGTCCCGCCCTTGCGGAACGTATCCCATCCCGAGCTTTACGCGATTGTAAGTGGGCATCTTTATCATATCCTGTCCGTTAAACAGAATCTGTCCGCAGGGTGTTTTGACAAGCCCCATCACGCTTTTCAGTGTCGTGCTTTTCCCAACGCCGTTCCGCCCGATCAAACAGGTGACCGAGCCTTTTTTTACGGTCAAATCAAGCCCGGCAATGACACGGCTTTCCCCATAATAAGTATCTAAGCCCTTAATTTGCAGCATTACCGTTCACCGCCCCTTCCGAGATAGACCGCCTGAACGGTTTTGTCCGCCAGCACATCATGGATATTGCCTTCCATCAACACCCTGCCTTCATGCAGAACCGTAACGGTGTCGGCAGCCTGCTTAACAAACTCCATGTCATGCTCCACCACAATTACAGTACATTCTTTCTTGATCTCTTTGAGGATTTCGCCGGTCTTTTCGGTTTCGGCCTTGTCCATTCCCGCCGCAGGTTCATCCAGCATAATCAGTTCCGGCTGCTGCACAAGCTGCATGGCGATTTCCAGCCATTGCTTTTCGCCATGCGCCAGAGAACCCGCTTTGATGTCTTTTCGGTCCGCCAATCCCACGTTCTGCAAAACTGTGTTGATTCTCTCGTATTCCTCTCTTGCGGTGCGGTGGAAAATGGAATCCCATATGCCCTTGTGTCCTTTCAATGAAAGCGCCATGTTATCCAGCACCGTCAGATTCACAAAAACAGATGGGACTTGAAATTTGCGTCCGATGCCCTCCCGCACGATGGCGTGCTCCTCCATTCCGGTCAGTCGGATAAAATCCCGTCCGTTCGGGTAAAATGTGACCGTTCCTGCCGTAGGCTTTGTTTTGGCGCAGATAATATCCAAAAGGGTAGTTTTTCCCGCGCCGTTTGGGCCGATGAAGAAATGTACCACATGGCGCTTGACCTCGACCGCCACATTAGTCAAAGCATAAAAGCCATCAAACGAAACCGAAATGTGGTTGATTTTCAACAGAGTATCCCCGTTCACCTTCGGCGAATCCGGCAATTTTTCCCGTATCAGCGGGCGCCTGGGAATTTTAACCGGACGGTAGACCGGTTTATCCAATCGGGGCATCGCTCTTTCCTCCCTTCGCTTTTTTCATCAGCGCTGGGATCTGATCCGTGAACAAGCCCACAACCCCGCCTTTGAAGAATAAAATGGTAATACAGAAAATACCGCCTACGATATATTGCCAGATTTCAATCATGCCGCCGGAGCTTAAATTGTATTCGCACAGATTGATCAGCAAGGCGCCGATCACCGCACCCAAAATGGTGCCCCTGCCGCCGATCGCCACCCAAATCACCATATTGATTGACCCTGCGATGGTCATCTGGGAGGGCGTGATGCTGCCGTTGAAGTTTACGAATACAGCGCCGGCAATTCCCGCAATGGCTGCGGAGAGGACATAAACAAAGGTTTTATACCGGCTGACGCAATATCCTGAAAAATAGGTGCGGTTTTCACCGTCCCGAATGGCGATCAGTAGCTTGCCGAACTTTGTTTTTACCAGAAATACCGCCAGCGCATAGACCAGCGCGAGAATCGCAAGTGAACCGTAAAAAAGAATTATCAGATTATTTTGCCCTGTCGGGCCGCGAATTTTTCCGGTTATCGAACTGATTTCCGTGATGCCCACATTGCCGTTTGTGATGGGGGACAGCGCAATAAAAACGGAATACACCGCCCAGGTCAGTGCCTGTGAAATGATAGAAAAATATACACCCTTGACCCGATTTTTAAATATAAAATAGCCGATCATATACGCTGCCAATACGGGGACCACCAGTATCAGCAAAATAGTCAGCGGAAGCGATTGAAAGGGCTTCCACACATCCGGCAGCTCGGTTAAGCCTCCTGTGTGCATAAATTCAGTGATTGCGCCGTGGGTGGCCTGTAATTTTAGGTACATTGCCATACCGTAGCCGCCCAACGCGAAATAGAGCCCATGCCCCAGACTCAAAATCCCGGTATGCCCCCATATCAAATCCAACCCGATGGCGACAATGGAAAACGCCATACATTTCCCCAAAAAAATAATCAATGGTGCGTCAACCACATTTCCGATGAGCAAAAGGGGCATAACCGCCAATCCGACCACGATCAGGGAAAAGCAGATATTGACACCGTGTTTTTTGAATTTATTCACTGCGGTCCCCCTATTCATCCAAACTTCTGCTTCGTATGGTAAACAGTCCTTGCGGCCGTTTTTGCAGGAACAGGATAATAATCAACAGTACAATGGCCTTGGCAATGCTGGAAGAGGTAAAGCTCTCCGCCGTAATCCCTGAAAATCCGATGATCGAGGAGCCGAGCACTGTACCCAGCAGCTTGCCCACGCCGCCCAGAACCACCGCCATAAATGAGTTTACAATGTAATTCTGCCCCACGCCGGCGTCAATCGAACCCAGCAAAGCGACCGAGCATCCTGCCAGCCCCGCCAGTCCGGAGCCGATGCCGAAGGTCAGATTATCCGCCTTGCGGGAGTTGATACCCATGCACTGCGCCATCGGGCGGTTTTGCATGACGGCGCGCATTTGTTTTCCAAAATTTGAACGGTAAATGACGAACCACATGGCAAAGAGAATCAGCGCGACAAATAGCATGATAAACAAACGGTTATAAGAAAAAGTGCAGCCGCCGATGGTAATTCCGCCGGACAAAAACTTCGGGGTGGTCACATTAACGCCCTGCGCCCCGAAAATGTGCCGTGCCGCTTGTTGAAGCACGAGGCTGATACCGCAGGTTGCCAGCAGACTGTCAATTTCTCTCCCGTAAAGGCGTGAAATGACCGCCCATTCCATAAAACTGCCAAGCAGGAATGTGACGACAAAGGCGATGGGAATCGCCGCGAAATAATACATACTGAACAGACTTCCGGGCAGCGCAGCCATGAAAATCCGCTGTGTCAGGTAAGTCATATAAGCGCCGATCATCACAAACTCTCCATGTGCCATGTTGATGACGCGCATCAGCCCGAAGGTAATGGCAAGTCCCAGCGAAGTCAAAAGGATAATGGAGCTCAGACTGAGGCCGTTAAAAACCGTATTCAAAAATTGCGCCATATAAAGCACCACCTCGTTTCACTGGGCCGCAGCCGTGAATGGATTTACCACGCACGGCTGCGGCAACGGCTGTTTTATTCAAATTTACTCCAGCGGCTTGATATTGGCTGCGACTGCCCAGTCATAAGTGGTCAGATAAGGGTCGGGGGCAACAGCAGAGGATGTAGAGAACACTTCGGTAATCAAACCACCGGATCCCACCTTGCCAATTCTGACGGTTTTGGAAAGATGCTGATTTTCGCCGTTGATGGTAACCTTGCCTTCCGGGGCCTGATATGAAATCTCACCGGTTTTGATGACGCTCAGTACTTTGTCGATATCAAAACTCCCGGCTTTTTCCACGGCCGCTTTCCAGAGATATACCGCGTCATAGGCAGCCTCGGCAGGATCACTCGTCACACGGGCATTTCCGAATTTGGCTTTATATGCCGCCACAAATTTGGTGTTTTCCGGCGTGTCGGTGGTCTGGTAGTAATTCCAGGAAACCATATGATCTTTGAGGATATCGGCCCCGATTGCCGCAACCTCTTCCTCAGCTATGGAGAAAGACATGGTCATATACTTGGACGCGTCATAGTTCTTTTCAGACATCTGCTTAAAAAAGGAAACATTGCCTGTTCCGTTCAGCGTGTTGACAATCACATCCGGCTTGGCGGCTTCGATTTTAGAAATAATGGCCGCAAAATCCGTCTGGTCCATGGCGGCGTATTCCTCCCCAACCGTTTCCAGTCCGGCAGCGCTCACCTGCGCCTTGATGATCATATTGGCAGTGCGGGGGAACACATAGTCAGACCCAAGCAGAAAGAATTTTTTATATCCCTGCTCAATCAAATATTCAATCGCGGGAACGATTTGCTGATTGGGAGCCGCGCCGGTATAAATGATGTTTGGCGACTGTTCCATACCCTCATACTGCACAGGATACCAAAGGAGACTGCTATAGTCCTCAAAAACGGATTTGACCGCTTTGCGGGAGGACGAAGTCCAGCAACCGAACACGGTGACCACCTTGTCCTGGCCGACTAATTTTTCGGCCTTGGTCGCAAAGGTGGAGGGTTGAGAAGCGCCGTCCTCTTCTATATATTTTATCTGGTTGCCTAAAACACCACCGGCCGCGTTGATCTCCTCAATCGCAAGCACCTCTGCGTCCCGCACGGATTTTTCGCTGATTGCCATTGGCCCGGTCAGCGAATGCAGCAGACCCACCGTGACCGTGTCTGCGGAACCGCCGCTGTTCGAACCGCACCCCACCAAAAGACTTGAAAGCAGCGCAAACGTTGTCAGAGCCGCAAGTATTTTCACAAATGCTTTTTTCATACGATTCATCTCCTCGAATATAATAAATACAGACAAAGGGGTCGGTGCACCGACCCCTTTGTCTGTATTCGCAAAAATATTAACATAAGTTGATGGCGTTGGTCAATACGGTTTCGCAAAGTTTAAAAATTTCTAACTTGTCGGCAAATATGAATGAAAACTCATAAATATTTTTGTGCTAAATGCCAAATTTTATCTTGGCGTATTCCATGATCAGGGCCACGGCGTTATCCAATCCGACCCTGTCTGTATTCAACGTTAAATCATAGAGAACCGGGTCGGTCCAAATGCGCCCACCAGAATAATACTGGAAATAATCGGAGCGGTACCTATCCGTTTTCGTAATCAAAGCATGAGCTTCCTCTTCGGAAATACCCATCTTTTCCATCACGCTTTTCAAGCAGTACGCGCGAGGCGCTTCAATATATACGCTGAGCACATTGGAACGCTCCCGCAAAAGAAAGTTAGCGCATTTGCCTACAATAATACAGGATTCAGATTCCGCTAGCTCCCGGATAACAGCAGCTTGAATCGCGAAAAGATTATCATCGGAAACAAAATGCTTGTCGGCGGGTAAGAGAATACGATCCGTGTTCGGAGCGGCTTTCAGTTTTTGCAGTAAACCGCCCTGCAGCTTCTCATCCGCTTGAGCAAATTTTTCCTTGCTGATTCCGCTGTGTTCGGAGGCCATAGCAAGTATTTGGTTCTCATAGAAGGGAATATTTAGTTCTTTTGAAAGCGCACGAGCAATCTGCGCCCCTCCACTACCGAATCCGCGTGCGATCGTTATGACATAGTTTTGCATGGCCAGGACCTCTCATAATGAATGATGTCTAGACACTATTGTAAACTTCCAGTCTAAATTATAAAAAGATTTCCCTTTCAAGTCAAGAAAAATTGAAAATTTCTTTCTGGATTTGCTGCACGCAGGTATCTTCCTCGTGTCACATCTCCGCTCATAATCGCCGGGTATACCCAGTTCTCTCAACGCGATCATCTGCTTGTATGTATTTTGATCCGCGCTCGATACGGCGGCAGGGAGATAATCTCGATGTTGCAAGGGATGACAAGTCCGCCAAACCCTATAATAAGTGCCTTAATTGAGGATTAGTATGAAGAAGGGACCGCTGTCGGTAAGCTGGTATCTCAAAACGGCTTTGTTCCCCCGCCCGTGCACATTGCCCTCGTTGTAGTTCTGCGCGTGATAGGGTCGGGTGGTAAACAAAGTCGGGCCGCACCGGGCATAGCCAAAATAATCAGCTTGCCACAGGCAAGCAATAAAAATATGGGCGGATGGCATGTGAATATGCTGTTTCGCGGCAAGTTATGCAGGTTTCCGGAGTGCCGGAGGCCTGCGTTTTCGTCAATTATCGGGTAAAATTTCCAGTATTCGGAACATAAAAACGGTAATTTAGACCATTGTTCTGAATTACCGTTAATCATGTGGTATAAATTTATCATTTGAAACGGATGGCTGCGAAGCAATCAGCGTTTATGACAGCGCGCATGGCTTCCATATAGCGCGGATATAGAGAGAAGCCGCGCCGGCATATATCCATAGCGGGGAACGCCGGATAGGCGCGCCATTTTTTCGCGGGTTTTCGATGTCGATTTCCGTCGAAAAGCGCGGGGTTTGAAGCGAAGAACGGGGGAGTTGCAGGGATGAAACCGATAAGCCTTTGGGGAAAGCATGGCGCTCTAATAAAGCCAACGCGGGTAAAAACGGCGCGGCGGAGGACTGCGGCTGTCCTGATGGCGGTGACGCTGCTGCTGTCCGCGTTTCCCGCGGGCCTCGTCGCCAGCGCGCTCCAGCTCGGGGAGGACGGGAGCATATCTGGGTATCCGGGGCCGGAGCAAAACGCGGACGGGCTGTACGACGGCCGCGAAGCGCTCACGGAGGGGCCGGGCGAGGCGTCCGGGGAAGCGCCGGAGGAAGGCCCGGACGGCGGCCTCTCCGTCGAACCCGCTGAGGAACCCGGGATCGGGGCGGCGGACCTTCCGCCGGAGGACCCAGACGACGGCATGATCCCCGACCTGCCGCCGCTCAGGGGCGCGCCGCGGGCGGCGCCTATCGAGATCGACCTGTCACGGACGACGGCGGGCGGGCTGGGCTTCACTGTGAGCACGGGCGTTTCTCCCGGCGCCGGTTACGGCGTTCCCGTCACCGGAGACAGGGCACTGACCTTCAGCGGCGCGGACGCGAGCAGTAACAGCTACCGGATCGTCCAGTCCTACGGCCCCGGCACCTCCATCTTCCACAGCATCGTCATAAGCGCCGGCGTGGATACCACGATCACCCTTGCCGGCATAGACGTCAAGAGTGGGGGTCCGTCTCCCTTCGCGCTGGAACAGAACGCGGCGGTAAGCCTGATCCTCGAGAACGTCCAGCATGGCGCGGACGTCGTGATCAACAGCCTGGAGCATACGTATAAGGATTCGGGGAGCGTCGCAAATAACGCGGCGCTGCGTGTACCTGTAAACGCGAGCCTCACCATCCGCGGGAGCGGCAGGCTGGAGGCGAGGGGCGGCTACCATGGCGCGGGCATCGGCGGCGGAGAAGGAAGCGCGGACGCCGGGACCATCACCATTTTGAGCGGAACGGTGGAGGCCTGGGGCACCGCCGCGTCGGGTATCGGCGGCGGCTACGGCGGCCAGAGCGGGGACATCACCATTGTGGACGGCGACGTCACGGGCCACGGCGGCGACTACGGTGCGGGCATCGGCGGGGGCCGGAGCGAACCCGGCAATGGCCAAAACGGCAGCATCACCATCGAGGGCGGAAGTGTCAGGGGCTACGGCGGCGAATACGGCGCGGGCATCGGCGGCGGGTTCAACCGCCAGGGCGGCACGATCAGCATCAGCGGCGGCGTTGTCGTCGCGAGAGGCGGCAATCCTACCGGCGCGGGTATCGGCGGCAGCAACAGCGGCAGCGGCGGCACGATCAGCATCACCGGCGACGCGGACGTCACCGCGACAGGCGGCGCCAATTCATCCGATTATGCGGCGGGTATTGGCGGCGGCAGCGCCGGGAATGCCGCGGTCCTCACGATCAGCCCTACGGCCGGGGTCAAGGCGTATTCATTAGGGAGTGCCGGCGCGTCCCGTCCGGCGATCCACGCTTCCAGCGTGAGCGGCGGCGGGTACTTTGTCAACGCGTATTTCGACAACAACATGGCCGGCTTCCCCAACGGCGGCGTGACGCTGGAGATCTACGCGAACGGCGGGACCGACGTCACCGACACGCTCACGCTGCCCGTGACCTACCTGTCTGTGACCTACCGCGGCTTCGCATACACCACGGTCAGCGACCGGACGCAAGACGACCATATCCTGGCCTACGCCGTGGCGGACGGGCGCGGGCTGGGCCGGGTGCTCCGGAATGACAACAGCTTACCGGAGATCCCCTCTGTGAATAGCACCGCCCCCCGGCAGGTGAAGCTGGGCGGCGGACTGGCGGGCACGCTCACCGTGAGCAACGAGAGCTATACGACCGCGGCCTTCGTCAATTCCGGGCATGATTTGCAGGGCGCGAACTACGTGCAGGGCGGGTTCCAGTACGCGACAAGCGCCGATATGAGCGGCGCTGAGGATGTGCCCTGGTCCGACTGGAACGCGGGCAATATCACGGGCAACATCACCGGGCTTGCGCCGGGCACGGACTATTACGCGCGGAGCTACCTGACGACCGAGCTTACGTCCGGCGGCGTGCGCACCACCACCTACAGCGCGGTCAAGACATTTAAAACGCTGGCTGCCGTCGAGATCAATCTCTGCATAGAGTACGGGAACGGCTATTCCGGCGACGGCTGGACTGTCAGCGGCACTCAGTCTGCGCAGACGCTGACTTTTAATTCGGGCGCGGCCGGTAAAGCGTACCGCGTCATTCAGGTAGACGCGCCTACCGCTAATGCGTCTAAATTCCAAAATATCGCCGTTAGCAGCGGCGTGAGCACCACGATCACCCTTGTGGGTATCAATGTGACCTGCGGGAAGCAGAGAACGCCAACGTTCGGTTTATCAGGGACCGCGAGCGTAAGCCTGATCCTCGAGGGAGATAACGTCCTGACGCAGGATAATACGGTGACGGTAACAGGGTCGACAGTCTGCAACAACGCCGCGCTGGGTGTGCCCAGATCGGGCGCCACGCTGGCGTCCATCGTCATCAGCGGGAGCGGGAGCCTGACGGCGACCGGCGGCTACGGCAGCGCCGGGATCGGCGGCGGGTATTACGAAAAGGCGGGCAATATTACGATCAATGGCGGAAGGCTTGAAGCGACCGGCGGGATCGGCGGCGCGGGGATCGGCGGCGGTTACAACCACGGGGTCTCATCCGCGCCGGGCGGCACTACCGTTATCAACGGCGGAGAGTTGGAAGCGCATGGCGGCGGCGGTTCTTACGCCGGCGCGGGGATCGGCGGCGGCGGATATTTCGGCAACGCGAGCGGCAATGTCACGATCAACGGCGGGCGCGTCGATGCATGGGGAGGCGTGGGTTCCTATTACAACGGCGCGGGGATCGGCGGCGGCGGCAGAGGCGGCTTTGAGACGATCACGATTACTGGCGGAACCGTAAGAGCGTGGGGCGGCGGGTCTTCCGCTAACGATTCTGATGGCGGCGCGGGGATCGGCGGTGACGGTGCCAGCACCAACGCCGGCACTTCACCCGGTGAAATCAGGATTAACGGCACCGCGTACGTCGAGGCGACGGGCGGCACGGCTTCTTCCACCAAGTTCAGCGGCGCCGGAATCGGCGACTGGGGCCTGATCGAGATCGGCGGCACGGCCGAGGTCCATGCGGCGGCCGGAGCGGGAACAGTCAGGAGCGGCGCCGCGGGGATCGGCGGAAGTGACAGTTCCCCTTCCATCACTCCATCTATACGTATCATCGACAACGCCAGGGTCACCGCGGCGGGCGGCGACGGCACAGGCTCCGGCGGCGCGGGGATCGGCGGCTGCGGTGGCGTTGTCAGTAATGGCGGCTCGATCACGATCGGCGGTACGGCAACCGTCAGGGCGACGGGCGGCAGAGGCACAAATTACCTCACAAACGACGCGAGTCACGGCACCGGGATCGGCCCAGGCGGTCTCGGCGATGATGCGACGCATGAGATTGGGGTTGAGCTCGGCCCGAACGCGGTGATCGAGGCGTATGCGTATGGCTCCAGCTATCCGGCGATTAAATTAGCGACCAACCAGCCTAACGTTATCGACAACTGTTTTGTCAACGCATATTTTAAGGTCAATACCGAGCCCTCCTATACCACCAGCGCCGGCACAAAGCTCGACGTCTACGCGGGCGGCGGTCAGGCCGTGACGGGTACGCTGAATCTGCCCGCGGGTTACCGCTGTTTCGCGTACACCACAAAAAGCACAGAGACGCGGAACGACCGCATCCTGGCATACCACGCTGACGGCAGCCCCTTGGGAGTCGTACTGCGCGCTGACGGCGACGATGTCAACTCCCCGGAAATCCCGTCTGTGGAGCTCGGCGCGACGGCGGTGAAGCTGGGCGGCGGCGTGGCGGGCACGCTCACCGTGAGCGGCATCAGCGACACGGCCGCGACCTTCGTCAATTCCGAACATGATTTGCGGAGCACGAGCTATGTGCAGGGCGGGTTCCTGTACTCTGTGAATGCCGACATGAGCGGCGCTGTGGACGTACCCTGGTCGGGTTGGAGCGAAAGCAACATCACGGCCGATATCACCGGACTCACGCCGGGCACGGACTACTACGCGCGGAGCTACCTGACGACCGCGCTGACCGTCGGCGGCGTGAGCACCACCACCTACAGCGCGGTCAAGACGCTCAAAACGATGAACGTCGTCGAGATCGACCTGTCCCGGACGACGGAGGGCGGACCGGGCTTCACCGTGAGCGGAGGCGTTTCTCCGGGCGCCGGCTACGGGGATACCGTCGCCGGAAACAGGACACTGACCTTCAGCGGCGCGGACACGAGCAGTAACAGCTACCGGATCGTCCAGTCTTACGGCCCTGGCACGTCGATCTATCGGAGCATCGTCGTAAACGCCAACGTGAGCACCACGATCACGATCGTGGGTATTGACGTCAAGTCCGGAGAGGTCAGCGTGTCTCCCTTCGCGCTGGACTCGAACGCAACGGTAAGCCTGATCCTCGAGAACGCCCTGCATGACGGGGACGTCGTGATCAACAGACTGGAGCATTCGTATACGTCCTCGGGAACCCCCATTAAAAATGCGGCGCTGCGCGTGCCAACAAGCGCGAGCCTCACCATCAGCGGGAACGGCAAACTGGAGGCGAGGGGCGGCTACCGCGGTGCCGGAATCGGCGGAGGCTACAATGAGGGCGGGAATGCCGGCACGATCGTTATTAAGAGCGGAACGGTGGAAGCGTGGGGCACCTTCGCCGCGGGCATCGGGGGCGGCTATGACGGCCAGAGCGGCGATATCACCATCGAGGGCGGCGACGTCACGGGCCACGGCGGCCGGTACAGCGCCGGGATCGGCGGGGGCTGGATCGTGAGCGGGGGCGCTAACGGCAGCATCACCATCACGGGCGGAAGCGTCAAAGCTTATGGCGGCGATGACGGCCCGGGCATCGGCGGCGGCTATAACCGTTCGGGCGGAAATATTACGATCACGGGCGGCGTTGTCGTCGCGGAAGGCGGCGTCCACGGCGCAGGTATCGGCAGCGCCAACACCGGTGACGGCGGCACAATCATCATCGGCGGCAGCGCGAGGGTCACGGCGACGGGCGGCGGCACGCACGATTATGATGGCGCGCCGGGCATCGGCGGTTTTGGTAGCTACAGCACGTCCCTCACCATCAGCGCGACGGCGACGGTGCGGGCGTATGCATACGGGTATACCGGCCAGGCCCATCCGGCGATCTACGCCTATTCCGTCGGCGGGGACGGGTATTTCGTCAACGCGTATTTTGCGAGTGATATGGCCGGCTTCCCTGACGGCGGCGCGATGCTGGACGTCTACGCAAACGGCGGGACTACAAGAACGGATACGCTCACGCTGCCCGCGCTGTATCGCAGCTTCGCGTATACCACAGGCAGCATCCAAACGCAGAACGACCATATTCTGGCCTACGCGGCGGACGGACGCGGGCTGGGCCAGGTGCTCCAGTATGACAACAGCGAACCTGAGATCCCCTCGGTAAACAAGGATAACAGCGTCCGGCGGGTGAAGCTGGGCTCCGCGCCGGGCACACCCTCGGTGTCGAACATCACGCAGACCGGGGCGACCTTTACCAGCACGGGCCATAATCTGCTGGGCGGCACGTTCACGCGCGGCGGCTTCCAGTATTCCACGCGGTCCGATATGAGCGGCGCAATCGATGTGCCCTGGGGACTCGGCACGCTTCCCGCGACACCCATTGATGTCACCCGGCCGGAAGGTACGCTGGAGGCCAATACGCGCTACTACCTGCGCACCTATCTCACCACCACAGTAGGCAGCTATTACAGCGGCGTCCTCCCCTTCGCGACCCTGCCTGAGATTACGCGGGTGAGCGCGAGCCCGGCCTCGGACACGACGGCCTTTGTCAGCGCGGACTTCCATGTGAGCGGGCAGAACAACGCGGAGATCACGGATGTGACCGTCTACTGGAGTACAGGAACGCTCGATTACAGCGACCTCGACGCCGTTACATCGGACGCCGCGCTGTATAACCAAACGCTCGACAAGGACACAGGCGAATTCAGCAATTCCGGCTTCACGGATTACGAGCTCACGAACCCGGCGTCCGCCAGG
>JAISEW010000128.1 GCA_031263945.1 Gracilibacteraceae bacterium
AGTTTTGCTGCCGCGCTTCAGACACCGTGCAGCTAGGCAGACGGCGGATCTGCGGCTATGAGATAAATACCGCAGTGGCGGCTTTGGAAAGCACGTTTCAGACGGAGTTTGATCTGCTCCAGGCTTTCGTGGACAAAGGCCGCCTCGGACTGATCATGTCAAATGCCGAAGCTATAGACTGGCATTCCATTGAGCAGAGCCTTGAACAGGCCTTGGCCGCGCCTTGCCGGGTCTACCCGGTGGCTCCGGAATACAAAAAGCGCTTGTTTGCCGAGCTCACTAACGAAGAACGCAGTGCCTGCGGCATCAAACTGCCCTTGGTGACCACAGCCGCAACCCTTGAGAAGTTCTAATTCGCCATGATGTCAGTCTGGCGCCGCTTTTCAAGGAAGAGAAGGGATCACTCGACGCCGCCGATACAGAGAGAGCGGGCCGGGTCTTGCTGGCGGTGGAAAACGCAGTGTGTTCCGCCTGAGGGCCATATGCGGCAGGGAACACTCGCCGATCTCGGCGCCGAGGCTTTCCAGCCGCCGGGCAATAGGCAAAAAACTTTTTATCCCTACTCTCTCTAAAAGGGAAAGGCGATTTCCGTGTAGAATAACCCACTATATTGTAGATAATTATGAGAGAGGGATGAGACTCATGAACGAGCAAACGCTGCCTTTCGCACATTTTTTACCCGGCAGCCACCTGATCCTCGGAGAAGCCGGCTCCGGCAAGTCAAAACTTATCTGGTCCACGCTGCAAACCCCTGAATTCAGCCAAAATAACGCCGTAAACATCGTCCTTTCCGACGCCTCGCAGCGCATACCCTCCGATGAGGCGCTCCGCAACCCCGTGCGGGACGTGGAACCTTATAACACCGATATAACATGGATAACGCGGCCGTCCGTTCCAGGCGTCTACTACTGCTCCTGTGACTACGCGCCGCGTGTTATTACTTTTTTGGAGTGTTTTGCCACCTGGGCCCTGCAAGCGCCGGAGGAAGGCGGTTCGCCGGTCAGGCTGTTCCTGGATTTTTCTGCCAAATGCTGGAGCCGGCCCGAGTTCGTCGAACAGCTGGCGCGCCTGTATTATATCGCCACGAACCGGGAGAATATCGAGATCTGGGCCGTTATCGGCGCTTATAAAAAAGTTTCCCTGCTCGCCCGGGCCCTGTTTGAAAAAACCAGTCTCGTCTTCCTCAATCCTTTTCCCGCCGGTCTCATCGATGAAATATGTGACGCCCTGGGCCTGAAACGTGATACTTTGCCGGGATTGGCGCTCGTGACCTTTGAGCGCAAAACCGGGTTTTATTATATTCCTTACAACGAAGAAGCCGCATACTGGAAACAATGACGCGGCGAAAATCCGGGCCTGAAAGGGGGGAAACGCGTTTCTGCTATGGAAACGCTGCTTAAAATTGAAATTGAATAAGAAAAACCCGAAAATCCTGAGCGTACTGCTCGCGCTGCTCCTGCTCTCTCTCGTGCCCGCCCCGCTGGGGGCGGCGCCGGTCTATGAAAGCATCACTACTTTTTCCGACGACGACGTTCGCTCTCTGACGGAAACACTGCGTTTCGACCGCGGCGGCGGGGGCCGCGCCATCGCCTGGAGCGACACCTCCGATAAGGCGGCGGACGAGCTGCTGGTGAAGCTCACGCCGGGCGGCTCTGTGCCGAGCCTGGACGCGGTGCAGTCGGCGGAAGCGATTTTTACGCTGGACGCGGCGGACGCGGCGGCCATGACTGACGAAACCGCCGACGCCGGCGGCGGGCCCGGCGAGTGGTATCAGGTCGTTTTGACGGAAGGCAGCCGGCTGGCGGAGACGGCGGACGAACTGCTGACTTATCCGCAGGTGCTTTGCGTCGAGCCTAATTATGTGATCTATCTGGACGCGGACGAACCGGCGGACGATGAGGGGACCGTCCGGGCCGCCGCCGCCGCTTTGCCGCTTGCCGAGCCTTATCAGTGGGTCAGGGCGGATCTGCCGGCTTACGGCTACGGCGTCCAGGCGGGGCTCGCGCGCGTCTCCTCCCGCGGCGGCGGCGTGGTCGTCGCCGTTTTGGATTCGGGCCTGGACCTCCTCCATCCGGAGATGGCGGACAACATATATGATCCGTCCGCGCACAGGAATTTCGCGGGCGGCGAGATAAACGACGTGACCGACGACCACGGGCACGGCACGGCGATGGCCGGGATCATCGCCGGCAAAAACACCGGTCTGGCCACTGAAGCTCAAATCCTGCCGATCAAAATAATCGACGCTTACAACACTGTCCGCATGAGTTCCTACCTGCGGGCTCTGGAATATATATCCGCATTGAACGAAAATACCCGCGTGGTGGATATAGCCAACATGAGTTTCGGCGGTTTCGGCTATTCCCGGGCGGAGGAGGAGGCTCTCGCCAAGGCCTGGCAGCGGGAGATTTTCCTCGTCGCCTCCGCCGGCAACGAATCCACCCCGAACGAGAACGTATACGACCGCTATGGCTATCCGTCCTATCCGGGCGCGCATACGAACGTCGTCGGCGTCATGGCCGCGGCGAAGACGCCGGACGCCAACGGCAATATTTTGGCAAGTTTTTCCAATTGGGACGTAAATCCCGATAACGACGTTGAATATGAAGTCATGGCCCCGGGCGCGGACATCTGGAGCTTGGAAGTTGGCGGCGGTTACACGGCGGGCAGCGGCACGTCGCACGCCGCGGCGGTCGTCAGCGGTATGGCCGCCGTACTCCAATCTCATCTGGAAAATTCGGGCCTGGACGCCGACAATTCGGTCTTATGGGATCGCGTCACCGCTAACACGGATCTGCTCTATGCCCGCGGCGGCGGAAGCAGCGAAGATCCGAGATCGTCTTTCGGTCAGGTCAATCTGAATAAAATGCTCGACGAAATGCCCGCCGACAAGGCGAAGATCCGCATCCAGGAAAACAGCCTCCGCGGCCGGCTGGTGCGCAACCGGGTCAATCCGCTCACGATTTCCGTGCAAAGCGTGCGCGGGCATTTTACCGACGTGGTGCTGAACGCGGCCGTATCGGCCCCCGGTTCCACCGCCTCGCCCCCGACCGTGACGCTGGATCCGGTGAGCGTCGATCATCTGCGCGGCGCGGATATCGTCGCCTGGGGCGTCAATTTAAATTTGCCAGAAAATTATGAATACTCGACCGTCAAACTTGACTTGAGTCTGAGCGGCGGTCTGGTCGACGAGAGCGGCGTGGCCGCTGGTATGATCAATGATACCAACTCCAACAAAATAAGCATGACTCTGGACGTGCTGACGCTCACCGTCCTGCGCCAAGAGATGCTGGACACGGCATACATGTCGGGTAATAACTTCACCTTGACCCCGGATCGCAACGTCTGGATCCTGACGGGACAGGAGCAGCCGGTGACGATCCCCGCCGGCAAGACTCTGACGATCCCGCCCGGCGTCCGTCTCCTGTTCGACACGCGGAGCGCGATCCTCAATAAGGGCACGGTCACGATCGGCAGAGGCGGCGGCGATGAAAACTACGCTATTTTGCAGCCTTTCGACCTGGACGGGAACGGCGAGGGCTTCGTCACCATCACCGACGCGGACGGCGGGCATACGAATATTGATTATTCCGCCATAGAAAGGCCGCTGATCAGCGTCGATCAGATAAAACACGGGTTTTTCAGCGGCGCCAGCCCCCGCTCTGTGACCGAGGACACTGATTTCCCGGATACTCCCCAGCGCATCGCCGCCCAAAACATGAGTTACACCGAGATTTACAATCTGCGGGACGCGGTGATAGACGCGCCGACCGACAAATCCCTTTTTGACGGGATATACAGCGTCGATTTCTATGACGGCCAGATCACCAATTCCCTCTTCCTCAACGCGAGCGGGCCCGGGGCCAGCCAGAGCGTCGTCTATAACTACGGGTTCGGGGTCGATTTGGAACAGCTGCGCCCGGGCGGGGACGGAAGTTTTGTTTACACGACAAAAAACAACCGCAATTACGCTGATTTCGGCGGCAACGACGAGTTCCGCGCTTTTCTGGCCGCGTACCTCAGTTTATACGGAGCGGCAGTCTCGCCGAACGATATAACCTATACAGTGAACCCCGCCGCCGGCGAAGACATTTCCGACGAGGTATACGGGGCATTCGCCTGCGCTCTGCCGGCCGGCGCGGACGCCCTATACCCGCAGATCATCGGCGGCGCTCAGTTCAAGTCGCTTCTGGCGGATCTGCAGAAGCTCACGCCTTTTCATCACAACGCTATCATGACGCCGGTGTCTTTCGCGACGGAACCCGGCCTGACCTTCCGGATCAACGATAATTACCATAATTTGGCAAGCGAGCTGGCCAACGCCGTGCTGTGGGGGTATACGCTCGGCAACATGGCGACGGCGCCCGGCTCCACGCTGCTCTATGACGCTTATCCCAGCGTCGCCCTGGCGAGCGGCTGCCCGCCTTTTATCACCCGGATCGAGTCGGCGAGCGCCACTGCCGCTTCCCTGCTGGGCAGATCTTATATGCGTAAAAACGTCACTTTGTTTTTCAACTCTTACCTGGCCACCTCCAATTCCGAAGCGGACATGGCCGTGTTAAACCAGCCGTACTACTACCCCTCCGGCAAGACCGAGCGGGGGACCTGGCGGCATGTGACCGGCTCCGTTTCCAATGAGTGGGAAGTTCCGCTGACCTTAGTGCGCCAGAACGAGCCGGTGGAGTATAATATCTTTATCACCGCCGCCGGTCTCAACTGGGCGGAAGACACCTGGCTCACCACTGCCTGGGATCTGCGCCTGCATACCTTTGCCTCCAAAGCGCCCAGCAGCGGCATCGGCGGCGGTTTTGCCACCGGCGGCGGGGGCGGTGGTGGCGGGGGCGGAGGAGGAGGCGGCAGCGGTACAGCCGTGCCGCCCGGCGGTTTTCAGGCTTTTCCGGTCGTGTCCAATCTGCCCCGCATCTCCGGCGTTGACCGCGTGGAAACTTCCGTCGCCATTTCGCATTACGGCTGGAAAAACAGCGATACGGTCATCTTGGTCTCCGGCAATCAGGAAAATCTGATCGACGCCCTGACCGCCTCCTCGCTGGCGGGTCAGGAGGCCTGCCCCATCCTCTACGTCACGAACGGCAAATTGAGCGTGGCTGTGCGGGATGAGATAAAATGGCTGGGGGCGAAAAAAATCTACGTCATCGGCGCTTTGCCGGCTTCGGTGCCGGACGAGCTGAACAAAAATTTCGCCGAGAGCGACGTGATCGTCCTGAAAGGGCGCACCCGCCTGGAGACGAGCAATTTGGTGAACAGCGAGATCAAAAACCCGAACGGCGCTTTTATCATCGGTTATAACGCCGTGCCCGACGCGCTTTCCGCCGCCTCGTTCGCCGCCGCTAACGGATTCGTTTTCCATCTGGCGGATCCGAGCGGTAACGTGAGCGGCGTGCCGGAAAACAGGGGCTACATTCTGGGCGGCTCGGCTCTGGTCAAAGACTATGGGGATTTTACCCGGCTGGCCGGCCAGGACCGCTACGCCACCAACGCCGTGATTTGCGACACTTTGCCTTTTAAATATGATAAAGTATTCACCGCTAACGGCGTATCGCTCGTCGACGCCCTGCCCGGCGCTTCTTTGGCCGCGATGACGGAATCGCCCATCTTTCTCACGCCCGGCGCGGCCAACTATAATGTTTCCAACCGCTATGTCTCCAGCGATACGGAAATCGTCGCTTTCGGCGGCGGCTGAGGTATCCTTATGAACCCCCGAAAAATTATCCGGCCGCTGGTCTTTTCCCTTATCATCCTGTTACTCGCGATCCCGACCGTTCCGCCGCTGTCAGTTTCCGCGACCGCGGCCGCGCCTGAACCGGCGCGGCTCTCTCTGGCGGAAGAAGAGGCGGCGGAGCTTTTATTGGCCGCGCCGCACGCCCCCAACTCCTTGCTGGTCAAGCTGCCCGCCGCGGCCGGATCCGCCGCCATCACGGCGCATTCGCTGCGCGTCTGGCCCCAGGGCGTGCTGTCCGCCTCGCTTCTGCTGCGCGCGGCGGAACCCGGCCCCGCGCTCTCGCCGGTTTACGGCGTCGCCGCTGACACGGCGGCGGCGGATCATTATGTCGTTTCTCCTGATGTCGCCGCCTACTCGCTTCCCGGCGCCGAGACCGGTTCTGAGGCCGGCCCGGAGGCGGGGGACTGGTATGTTCTGCAAGTGGAGGAGGGCAGCGTCAGCCGGATCTTGGCCGGCCTGCTCGCCGACTCGGCTGTGCTGGCCGCC
>JAISEW010000146.1 GCA_031263945.1 Gracilibacteraceae bacterium
CCTTTGACATACTGAAGCGACAGCGCTCCCGCGCCTGCCGTTCCTTTTTTCCCGGACGGCCGGGCCGGCGGTTCAGTCGTTTGAGAAACGGACCGTTCAGCCGCGGGTTGCTCCGTCGCGGGGGGCGAGGGGGCGTCCGCCTGTTTTTCATTCCATATTTTTACAGCCGGCAGGGCCTCTTTCCAGGTCTCGCTGATCGCGCTCCACAAAGCGCGCCTGTCCCAGGGGCTCGCTTCGCCGTACCGCGAGGCCGTCTCTCTCAGCCGGGCGGATTGCTCCGGGGTCAGCGCGGGTCCGCACCGGGAAAAGATCCCCATAATATAATTATGAAAACCTTCCCACGCGCCCGTATTTAGATAACCCTGCTTCCGCTCCGCCAGCAGGGCGCGTTCCACGCTGTCCAGTTCCATGCCGAACTCCGGTCAGGCGCGTACTTTAATTCATTCCACGCCTAAAATATAATAATAAAGCGGCTGGCGTCCGGCGTGTACGTCCACTTCGACGTCGGCGCTCTCCGCTTGCAATCGCTCCGCCAGTTTGCCGGCGGCTTCGCCGGTCGTTTCTTCGCCGTAAAAAACCGTGATCACATTCCGCTCGCGCCAGGCCATTTCATCCAAGACCCGCAAGGCCGCGTCTTCAATATCATTGCACGCCGTAACTATTTTGCCCTCGACCAGCCCCAGCACGTCGCCGGCGCGTATGGTCATCCCCTCAAAGGAAGAATCGCGGACGGCGTAAGTCACCTCGCCGGAACGCACCTCGTTTATCGCGGCGGTCATCGCCGCCATGTTTTCTTCCACGCCGGCGTCCGGGTTATAAGCCACGAGAGAGGCCACCGCCTGCGGCGCCGCTTTAGTCGGAACGACGTGTACCTGACGGTTGTTCACCAATTCATGGACCTGTCCCGCCGCCATTATGATATTGCTGTTGTTAGGCAAAATAAAAACATGCCGGGCCGGGACCTGGCACACCGCTTCCGCCAAGTCGCGCGTACTCGGATTCATCGTCTGGCCGCCCGTCACGATCCGGTCAACGCCCAGACTTTGAAAAACCTCCGCTATCCCTTCGCCCATCGCCACAGCCACAAAACCGTATTCGCTCCATTCCGCCGCCGGCGGTTCCGGAAGCGGGGCCGGCGCGAGATCGTCTGTCTCGCCGATCATCGCCAGTTTGGCCTGTTCTTTGCGTTCATGGGCGATGGCTTCGTTCTGGGACAGCATATTGCTGATTTGCACGCTGTGCAGGCTGCCGAATTGAATGGCGTATGTCAGTATTTGGCCGGGATTCTTAGTATGGATATGGATCTTGACCACTTCTTCCGTCCCGACCACCAGAAGGCAATCCCCTTTATCCGCGAGCGCCTGTTTCATGGCGTCCGGCCTGAGTCCCGCGCCTTTGATCAGGAATTCCGTGCAATAGGGAAATTCCAAGTCTTCGATCTTCGTGATCCCTTGCGTTTCCGGCGCTCGGAATTCCTCCGCCCGCTCTTCCGCCGCTCTGGCCGGGGCGATTTCTTTGCCTTCCAGCACGGCCAGCCACCCGCTCATGATAACGAGCAGCCCTTTTCCGCCGGCGTCCACCACCCCGGCTTGTTTCAGCACGGGCAGAAGGTCCGGCGTGCGGGCCAGCGCCTGTTCCCCCGCCGCGATCGCCGCGCGCAGGACGGCGGCTATATCAGTCTCGCCGGTGCGCACGCTGACCAGCGCCCCTTTGGCCAATTCCTTCACTACCGTCAGAATTGTCCCTTCCACCGGCTTCATCACGGCTTTATAAGCGGTGTCCACCCCGGCCTGCAAAGCGTTGGCCACGGCTGCGGCGTCCGCCTCGTTCAGTCCGTCAAATCCCCGAGCCAGCCCGCGCATGATCTGGGAGAGAATAACGCCGGAATTGCCCCGCGCGCCCATCAGCGAGCCGTTGGACGCTTCCCGCGCCACTTCGCTTATCGCCACCTCCGGCGCTCTGACCGCGGCGTCCGTCGCCGAACGGTAAGTAAGAAACATATTGGTGCCTGTATCGCCGTCCGGCACGGGGAATACATTAAGGGCGTCCACTTCCTGTTTTTGCCGCTCCAGCATTTGCGCGCCGCCAAGCAATATTTTTTTAAAACACGCGCCGTCCAGCACAGATGTAATTTTTTCCGCCGTCACGTTTATCCCCTCCGCCTACGCTAAAAATCTCACGCCTTGCACATTCACATTGACCGCGGTTACTTTCAGTTTAGTGGAGGATTCCAGAGTGTATTTCACCCTCTCCATCACATTAGCCGCCACTTCCGAAATCTTAATGCCGTAACCCACGACCACATAGAGATCCACAACGACGCTGCCGCCCTCTATTTTTACTTCCACGCCCCTGGACAGGTTTTCCCGCTTCAGCAGGCCCACCATGCCGTCCGTGATTTTTCTGGGCGACATGCCGATCAGGCCATAACATTCCACCGCTACGGAACCGGCCAAATTGGCGACCACGTCTTCCGAAATATTGATACGGCCCAAATCGTTTTCGATGGTGTTCCCCATATCAGCGACCTCACTTTCAGATGTATTCGCGCAGATAAAAACCGCCGCTCAACCTATTACTGATACAGAATAAACCAAAACGCCGTTTAAGTCAAACCAAACCTT
>JAISEW010000207.1 GCA_031263945.1 Gracilibacteraceae bacterium
ATCTATAATCGCAGATGACTTGTTTAAAGCGGCGATTGGTGCTATACTCGGTGTCAGGCAATATCAAAACGTGAGGGGACAGTTAAACTGGCGGGGAAAAAAGAAGAATTTCTGGCGGAGCGGGAAAGCGCGCTGACTGAAGAGGCGCGTTTGGATAAACAGCTGTCACGGTGCGGGCTTGGGCGTATCGTGTCTTTTCTTGTTGCTGTCGCCGCGGCGGCCGGCGCCGTGACCGAACGGGTCTGGCTTTTGGCGGCCCTGGCCTTGGCGGCTCTTGCCGTTTTTACCCTGCTCGTCCGCCGCAGTCAGCGTGCCAATGAACAAAAATCCTTGGCCGCCAGTCGCCGCGCCGTCGCCGAAACTCTCGTCAGCCGCATGGACGGCTCGTGGCAAAAACACGGCCCCACCGGCGCCGCCTACCTGACGGACGATTTCCCGCCGGGGCGTGATCTCGACATCTTTGGCCCCGGCTCTCTTTATCAGTATCTCTCCTTGAGCCACACTCCCTGGGGGCAGGAGGCGCTGCACCGTTTGCTGACTGAATCCGCCAGGGCCGGCGACCCGCAAACTCTGGCCGCGGCGCGGTCACGTCAGGAGGCTGTGCGGGAACTGCTGGACAAAAAAGACTTCGTTTTGGAGTTCGCGGCCCAAAGCCGCTTGCTGGGCGCGGGCAAAGCCTTTTCCGCCCAGAATATGGAGGATTTTCTGGACTCCGCGCCCGGGTCTTGGCCGCGGCCAGTCGTTCTCATTTTCTGGGCGTTTCCCGCCGTCACGCTGGCGCTGCTGGCCCTCGCCACCGCCGGCTCCGTCTCTTATCTGCCCTTTGGTCTCTGTTTTCTCGCGCAGCTCGCCGCGCGGCTGGTCGCCAGCAAACCTGTCGGCTTGGCCCTCTCGCCTCTCGCCGCCTTTCGCCGCGGTCTGCGCCATATCGCCCCTCTGCTCACGCTGATCGAGCGCGAGCAGTTTGACAGCGCCCATCTGCGGGAACTGCGCGCCCCGTTGCTGGCCAAAGGCGGCGCAGCCCGGGCCGTGGCGGATCTGACCGCGATCGAGGATATGGCGGCCTGGCGCTTCCAGCCTTTTGCCTATTTCCTGGTCACAGGGCTTTTAATGTGGGATTTTCACGCCGCGAACCGCCTGCTGGCCTGGAAAACTCTGCACGCCTCCGAACTGACCTCGTGGCTGGCCGCCATCGGTGAAATGGAAGCGCTGCTGAGTCTCGCCACCGTCGGCTTTGCCCAAAACACCCATTGCTTCCCGGAAATCTCCGCGGCGGAAAAACCGCGGCTCTATATGGACGAACTGTCTCATCCCCTGCTTGATCCGGACACCGCCGTGCCGAACAGCCTGACGCTCACCGACGGCGTCTGCGTCGTCACCGGTTCCAACATGTCGGGAAAAACGACGTTTCTGCGCAGCATCGGTCTGGCCCTTGTGCTGACTTACGCCGGCGCTCCCGTCTGCGCCCGCGGGTTTTCCGCCACGGGGCTCCGCCTTTTTTCCTCACTTCGCGTCTCGGACAATGTGAATCAGGGCATCTCGACTTTTTACGCCGAAATACTGCGTATCCGCGCCATGGCGGAATACAGCGCCCGTCAAGCGCCCATGCTGGCGCTGATCGACGAGATCTACAAAGGGACGAACACAGCCGACCGCGTCATCGGCGCGGAGGCTACTTTGCGAAAAATGTCCGCCCCCTGGATCATCTGTGTCGTCTCCACCCATGATTTTGAGCTGTGCGATCTGGAAAAAGACGAAGAGGTCAAGGCGCGGAATTACCATTTCGCGGAAAGTTACGCCGGCGACGAGCTGCTTTTTGACTATAAACTGCGGCCCGGTCGCTGCCAGACCACAAACGCCCGCCATATCCTGCGCATGGCCGGCTTGCTTTGAAAACCGGTCACGCCTCCGCGGCCAGCAGCCGTTTCAGGTCGTCCTCCGCCGGGGTGATGAAAAGCGACCAGTTCTGCTCATAAACGACCATGCCCGGGCGCGCGCCGCCCGGTTTTTTTATCTGGCGCACATGGGTATAATCGACAGGCACATGGGATGAGCCGCGCGCCTGACTGAAATACACGGCCAGAGTCGCTCCGTCCAGCAAAGTCCGGTCGTCCGGAAACTCCTGTCCTTCCGCCAGCGGAATGACGACGTGCGAACCGGGGATCCCTTTCACATGCAGCCACATATCGCGCGGCTGCGCCTGTTTCCAGGTCATGCGGTCGTTTTGCCTGTTGTTGCGCCCGACGATGATGGCGCTTCCCGTGGCGGAGATATAAGTGTGCGGGCGGGTGGCGGGCTCCGCTTTCTTCGAGCGGCCGCCCGGTTTCGCCGCCGCGCCGGATGCTTTGGCGCCCTTGGCGGTTTTGCCGCGTTCGGCGGCCTGTTTGCCGGCGATAAAACCCTGATCCGTCAATTCAAGGTAAACTTCCCGCAGTTCCTCGGGGGTCGCGGCCTGATCGACGGAGAGCTGCAGCGACTGCAAATAATCTATCTCCGTCAGCACGTTTTCCAGGAGAGGCCGGTTGGTGTTCAGAGCGGAACGAGCCTTACCGTATTGGCGAAAATAGCGCTGCGCGTTCTGAGCGCCGCTCAGCCTGGGGTCAAGGGCGATCGCCCGCTCCGGCGCACCCGGTTCGTTGTAGTCCGCCAAAACCGTTTCCGCCGCGCCCGGGGTCAGCAGATGGATATAGGCGGTCAGCAACTCGCCCCATCGGCGGCTGATCAGATTTTCCTCCGCCCGGGCCAGACTTTTCTCATAAACATCCCTTTTGCGCAAAAGCTTCTCCATTTGATCGCGCGCCGCTTTGCGCAAGGAACCGCGCGTCGCTTCCATATTGCGGAATCGCTCCCGCTCAAGATAATACGTTTCCAGAGCGGCGTTCAGAGAAGGCTGCCTGACGGCGTATAGGGACGCGTACTGCAAGTAGGGAATGAAGGAAAAAGCCAGAGGCAGCGCCGAGCCCGCTTTTTCATAGTAAACGCAGGCTTCCGCCGCCGGCGGTTCGGCGGAGAAAAAATTTTCATATTCCCGGTGCAGCCGGCGATAATCCACCAGCCCCAAGCTGTCCGCCGCGGCGTCCGCGTCAAGTCCGGCCCGCAGGCATATTTCCCGCGCCAGTTCCGGGCTGACGCCGCAAAACTCCTTGAGCAGGGCTTCCCGAACAAGGCGGTCCGCACCGCTCGCCAGAACGCGCCCGGCGAATAATTCCGCGTTCAGGGCGCCGCTTGCCTTATCCTGATCCGGAGGGGAAATATAGGGACGGCCCGGTAAAACCTCGCGGTAATGACTGACCAGATGGGTGTAGCGGCGCAATCCGTCCAAGATCAGGCCGCTCTGGCTGTCGACCAAAATCAAATTGCTATGTTTTCCCATTATTTCCAAATAAAGGGCAGAAGGGTGCAGGTCTCCCCGCTCGTCATAGTTTTCCAGGGTGAGAACGGCCACGCGCTCCCAGTTTTCCCCCTGCCGCAAATCGGTGATCCGCGCCCCTTCGAGATATTTGCGCAATATCATGCAAAACATCGGCGCCGGTTGTGGGTTCTTTTTGGCCTGTTCCGTCAAATGCAGCCGTGCGGCCGCCGCGCCCGCGTTCAGGAGCAGGCGGCAGGAGGAGCCGGGCCCGCGCAAATGCAGGCGCGCCTCGTCTTTTTCCGGCTGCGTCACCTTATCGACGCGCAGGCCGAGCAGCCGGGGACGCAGTTCCGCTATGAGGACGCGTAAGGTAACGCTGTCAAGAGCCATGTTTATCCAATCTCCTGCGCCACCTTGCCGGGGCGTGCTGCCGCCGTATCGCCAACCATATTTGGTTTTGCTTTGTAGTCCCCGACCCGGAAGCAATTGATCCGTTCCTGAGAAGTGCCGCGTTTAAGCAAACGATGGAACTCCTTGATCATATCTTCGCGCAGCATTGCGAGGATTTTGTTCGTCGTTCTGTTTTCTTCAACATTTTGCAAGTTGTTATTCGCGTCAAATATGTTTATTTCTATCAAAACTGTTGCCGCCTCGCTTATGTTTTGTTCTCATACTAAAAGTATACTATTTGAAGCGAAATATGTCAATGTATTTCTGATATGTACAACAGAGGAGTCGGGGGAAGGTTACAGTTCAGAGGCGGTCCCTCCTCCTCCGCCGTCATTCCGGCTTTATGCCGGAATCCATCCCCGCCCCCTGTCTTTTGGATTCCGGAACAAGTCCGGAATGACGGGAGCCCAGGCGTAAACGCGGGTCTGGATTGCTTCGCTTCGCTCGCAATGACGATGGTGTGGACTGTAA
>JAISEW010000228.1 GCA_031263945.1 Gracilibacteraceae bacterium
TTTTGCTGAAATTGCACCTGAATGACAAACGTCACGGCGCCTCTATCCTGTTCCACACTCATTCTCCTCGCTGTCTTATTGCGGTCAAAAGGGCTTACGCCATCATTATATCACAAAAAAGTCTCACCAAAGTCACAAAATATAAAAACAATGTGATTTTCTATGTTTTTTTGTAAAATATTTTTGTTTTTTCGCCCACGCCTTCAGTTTTTTGTCCGGGCGGCCGGGAGATCAGCCATACCGTGGTCCCTGTTCCGTCCACCCCTGAAATAACACACCCGTCCCTAACTGGCGCTGGACAGTTTGCTCGGATTATGTTATGCTGTAAAAAATAACAGGAGGAAGAACAGCATATGACGCCCGAACAGGCCATGGTCCTGTTGAGTGACCTGCCGCTCAGCGACGAGGAGAGATACGGCTCGCTCCGGCATCTCGCGTTTGTCGTCGGCGGGAATGAGTATGAGTCCGCGAAAAACGCCTCAAAGGAGCGGGCCGTCTCCGTATTGAGCGAATACTACTGCGCTCCGGACCGGTTTGAGCGGCTATGGAACAGCCTGAGCGCCGCCGAACGCAAAATGATCTCCCTGCATATCTGGGGCTCGGGTCTTGAGCCTGTGGAATGCGCGGACGAGATCGCCGCGGAGTTTGGTCTCGCCGAAAACCCGGCTAACAATATCTACTACCATTATGCTTACGCGGAAAATGGCCTTGATCGATTCAAATATAGATATGCCGAAAAAAGATCGGCGCTTTGGCTGCTTTTTCCGCCAACCGGCCGCTATCAGATATTCCTGGACGAACTGTACGACACCGTCGGCGAGATGAAACGCGTGTATTCAAAGGTCCCGGACGAGCTGACCTTTTCCACGCGCGAAAACCGGACGGCGGACTTCGCGAACATCCTCAAATTCTGCAACGCCAACAAACTGACGGTGACGAAAGGCGGTTTTCTCAGCAAACCTTCCGCCCTGAAACTGCGGAATTTTTGCGGTTATGACGAATACGCCGCCGACATAAACACCAAGCCCGAGAAGATGCGAACTACGGACGGTTTGCTGGTGACGTTTCCTTTGACGGTATTCTGCATGATCGGCGGGCTCTTGGCCCCGGCGGAAGGACTGTGCGTTCCCGGCGCCAGAGCGCTTTCTCTGATCCGCCTGCCCCATGAGCAGCTGGTCAAAAAGCTGTTTGACGCCTACCTGAAAAGCAAGACTTTTGACGAAGTTTCGGTCATGCGGGGGCTTCAGTCCAAGCGCGGGCATAACCCGACCGACGCGCGGCAAAACCTGGTCGAGGAGCTTAAATCCTGCCCGGTGGGCCAGGCCGTGCCCGTCAAAGAATTCGAGCGGTATTTGCGTATCGATAAAAAATTGTTCGCGCGCAAAGATGAGCGATATATCATCGATACCTGGAATACTTACTATGATTACGGAGTCGGGTGGGAGCATTACGAACATCCGCTGATCGCCCTTATTTTGTCGTTTTTCGCGGCGCTCGGGATCATAGACGCCGCTTGGGGAGAGGACGAAAGCACTCTCACTTCCAACCGAGGGCGCCGTGTGCCGGTCGCCTTCAGGATCAATCCGCTGGGCGCCTATCTGCTCGGGTTAGCCGATTCATACAGCGCGGCGGACAGGCCGGAAGCGAAAATCGAAGGCGGGTTTACGGCGCTGCCCGATTATACGGTCGTCGTTCCTGCCGGCGCGCACCGGTCTGAGCACGAGAGCTATTTTAAAAAACTGTTTACCAAAGTGTCGTCGACCAAAGAGGCCGCCGTTTACCGGCTGGACTTTGAAACGGTGGTTCGCGCCGCGGACAGCGGCGTGAGCGTCGCCGATCTGCGCAAATATCTGGCGGCTTCGGACAAGCCGGTGCCGGAAAACGTCGCCGCCGCCCTGGACGATTGGGAAAAACAGGCAGGACGCATCAAGGTCCGGCAGGTGCTGATCCTCGAATGTGACAGCGAATCCTTGCTGGAAGAAGTGATCCGTTACAAGGGCGTGGGGGAATTGGTCGGGGAGAAGATCGCCGCCGCCGTTGTGCTTGAAACCGGGGCGACACACAAAATCAAGAAAGCGATCGAAAAAAACAAGAGGTTTTGCCAGGATGTCCTCTGAAACCGGGCGATCCGGCTGCGTCATCGTCCAAAGCGATTTGACGGTCTTGCTGGAGACCGATCATCCGCTATACGAAGAAGCCCGCGATATGCTGTCGTCTTTTGCCGAAATGGTCAAAAGCCCCGAGTACATCCATACTTACAAACTGACGCAGTTGTCGCTGTGGAACGCGGCGTCGGCAGGACTGAGCCCGGAGCGGGTCATAGAGGAACTCCGGCGTTTTGCCAAACACGAACCGCCGCAGATCGTGGTCAGCCGCGTGCTGGACTGGGGCAGGCGTTACGGCCGCGTGCAGCTCTTGATCGAAAACGGCCGCTTCATTTTGCGCTGCGACGATCAGTATATCGCCGCCGAGCTGGAAAACACCAAGGCCGTCGCCAAATACCTCACGGGCCGGCTGGACGAGCGCACTTTCGCGGTGGATATAGCCTATCGCGGCCACGTCAAACAGGCGCTGATCCTGGCGGAATACCCCGCCGAAGACCTGGCCGGCTATCCGGCCGCCGCGCCGCTCGCCTTTGATCTGCGGGACACCGCTCTGTCCGGTCAGGCTTTCACCCTCCGCCCCTATCAGGCGGAGGCGGCGGATCTGTTCCACGCGGGCGGCGAGGCGCGCGGCGGACACGGCGTCGTCGTCCTGCCCTGCGGTGCGGGCAAGACCATAGTCGGCATGTCGGTGATGGCCAAACTGCAAACGGAAACCCTCATCCTCACCACCGCCACCACCGCCCTCCGGCAGTGGATCGCCGAGCTGACGGACAAAACCTCGCTCACAGCCGGCCAAATCGGGGAATACAGCGGCGACAAAAAAGAGATCCGCCCCGTCACCGTTTCCACCTACCAGATCCTGGGCGCGTCGGAAAAACACCGCGAGTTGATCGACAGCCGCCAGTGGGGCCTGATCATTTACGACGAGGTGCATACTTTGCCCGCGCCGGTGTTTCGCATGACGGCGGAGCTGCAATCCAAAAGACGGCTGGGGCTCACGGCGACGCTGATCCGCGAGGACGAACTGCAAAGCGACGTTTTTACCTTGATCGGACCCAAGCGCTACGAAGTTCCATGGAAAATTTTGGAAAAAAACGGCTATATCGCCAAGGCCGAATGTTTTGAGGTGCGGGTGCCGCTCGCGGAAAGCGCGCGCATGGATTACGCCGTCGCCGATAAGCGGCGGAAGTTTCGCATCGCCGCCGAAAACCCCAATAAGCTCCGGTCTTTACAAGAGTTGCTGAAAAAACACGCCGGGCGGCATATCCTGGTGATCGGCCTGTACATCGATCAGCTCGCGCTCATAGCGGAGACGCTGAAAGCGCCGATCATCACGGGGAAAACCAAAAGCAGCAAACGCGACGAATTGTATCAGCGGTTCAGAGACGGAGAGTTTTCCGTCATCATCGTCTCCAAGGTCGCCAACTACGCTATCGATCTGCCGGACGCCAACGTGGCCATAGAAATCAGCGGCACATTCGGCTCGCGGCAGGAAGAAGCGCAGCGGCTCGGGCGCATACTCCGCCCCAAACCCGGAGAAAACCGCGCCTGGTTTTACACGCTGGTGACCTCAGACACGGTGGAAGAAGGATTCGCGGCGCACAGACAGCTGTTTCTCGCCGAGCAGGGGTATCCGTACAGTGTTATGAACAATGTTCTAGGCGGATTGAACAGGAAGTGAGGTATTACGATTGCAAGCTGAACTGAAAGGGAAAATACCTGACCGTTCTGAGGACAGGCTTACCGGAAACTTCTTTGGCACTTTGCGGTATCTTCCGTTTGACAAAGGATTGGGTCCTGTACTTACCGGGGGCACATGCCCGCCCGAAACAGCGCGGGCCCTCGGTGAGCATTTGCCGCTGGAATTGACGGATTCCTGGGCGAATAATATCCATTTTTGGAAACACTTTGAAGAAGGCGAACCCGACATACTTCTCGAATTTGACAATGCCGTTGCGGTAATTGAGGTGAAACTGGATAGCGGACTGTCGTCCGACGATGAGACCGGCGATCCGGAAGATGATCAGAAACTGCCTCAAGACAGCAAGAATCAGCTTGCTCGCTACGCCGGGCTGTTGAAACGTATAGCCAAAGGCCGAGAGATGTTCTTGCTGCTCCTCGCGCCGCAGTCGTCGGCGAACACGATCTACACCGACGTGAAGCGCCGAAAGATCATCGCGGAAGACCTGCGTTTCGGCTATATCACTTGGCAGAAAGCCTTGGATATACTTGAATCAGCGGAGGGCAGGATCAGTGATCCGTTTGAAAAACTTATAATTACCGATCTGTGCGATTTGCTGGAACTGAAAGGTCTGGGAGGTTTTCGCGATTTTAAGATATCCGCCGAGGTAGACGCGAACGATGTATGGAATTTCACGCCCCGCCCTGATTGCTGGCTTTAATTTGCATTTATGGATAATTTTATGATCAAGGAAGAGCAGCGGATTCTCTCGGAAAAAGAAGGAAGCGTATATCAGCGGCACGGCAACGTAATCTACATCAACTTTAATTAAAGGGGAATATGTAATGACGTTTGCGGAACTGGTTCGCCAACACGCCGACAAGGCAAAGGAACTCAAGGGTATCGTCCAGACGGAAGAAGCCACAAAAACTGCGCTGATACTGACGTTCTTCAAGGATGTCCTTGACTACGACATTTTCGACCCTATTGAATTTGTGCCGGAAGCCAGCGCCACAATCGACAAGACCAAGTGGGGAAGCATTGATTACGTTGTCCAGATAAGCGGAAAGCCTGTCATTATAGTTGAAGCGAAACATGTTGACGTAAATCTCGACAACCACACACAGCAATTGTTCAGATACTTCGCAAGTTCCGACGCCCGGTTTGCCATACTTACTAACGGCATAGAGTATAGATTCTACAGCGACATCGAACAGAGCAACAAAATGGACTTAAAGCCGTTCATGTCGGTAGACTTCCTGAATCTCAAAGATGCGCAGATTCAAGCTTTGCAGCGTTTCTGCAAAAAAGAGTTCGACGCCGACACGTTGCACGACGCCGCAAACGAAATGAAGTGGCACGGTGAAATCAGAGCCGCTTTCAAAGAGCAGCTGGCGAACCCGTCAGATGACTTTGTGCGCCTGTTGATTTCACACGCCTATAAAGGCGAAAAGACAAAAGCAGTCATGAATAGGTTTCGACCTTTCGTCAAAGCGGCTATAACCGGGTATATCAACGAAGCCATCCACGACCGCATATTGGCCGACCCCAAAAGCAATGATCAGGGTGCAGGCAGTGACAATGACGGGGAACCTCATGACGATTTTGAGCCCTTTGAGAAGCAGATGTTTGAGACCGTCAGCCTGTTGTTTGATGACGACAGTTTCAAGAAGTCGAGATTTCGTATGTATCAACAAAAAGAGCATCTTGCGATATGGTATCGAAACAGTATGCTCTGTCTGTTTCACTATAATGCGGACAAAACCGCGCTTATAGACATTCAGTTTATGCAGCCGTTCATGGAAGAAGGCTGCAATTGGCGCAAGCGTGAAAGACGGGATTCACACCCGATAGGCAACATGTCCGAAATACAAATCTATGCGGATCGGCTTATTGCGGCAGCTGAGGACATAGACGAATGTTACATTGAGAGCGCCCGGCGCAAGGCTAAGTGAAATGGCGACAATCAAAAAGAGGGGCGACACTTCATATCGGTTTCCTGTGGTTGTGGTTATGGCTCGGACAAAAAGCAGATCCCCCGCACTATGACATGGCGTCCGGCTCTGGGCATGACTGAAAAGCAGATTGAAAAAGAACTCTCCCGGCAAGCGTTCACTTTTGAAGAATCTTGCCGCGGAAAACAGGATCGGTGACCCATTTGCAAAACTTATAATTACCGATCTGTGCGCTTTGCTGGAACTAAAAGGGTTAGGAGGCTTTCGCAATTTCCAGGTATCCGCCGATATGGATAATATTACAATTAGGGGGGACTGTTACTATGAATTCGGGGAAGAATATCAGCTCCGCATTTGAGGTGGTACGTCAAACATACGGGAACATATACAAGTTGTTTTCGTATATCCAAGAGGAAACCGATAAGCGCGGCGACTGTGACTATAAGTTGCTGACGCCCTTGCCTAAGTTTCTGAGATGGAAATCCGATCAATATCCCGATGGCTGGTTGATCAACGATTTCATCTTGCTGTTTCAATATGTAAAAAATGTCGAGCCGCTGGAAAACGGATGGCGAAACGGACCCGTCTATGTTTTTGAGGTCAATTTATTGGAAGACTATGAAGAGCCCACCGCCGTCGTCGCGAGATTTGATTACCATGATATGAGTACTTGGCTCAAGGATATTTCCCCGTCGGAGCATTGGGGATTTTACGAGCCGCTGAATAAATGGGAGGGCTTGGAGTTTACTGATGACGGACCAAACTTTTCGGGGATCGTTTCAGGTGACGAAGCGAAATATTGGGGACTAAAATCTGTTCGCGGACATTATTTCCCGCTGACCGATATTACCGCCGCTAACGCGTTTGACAAGATCATCGGCGGTTTTGAACGTCTCGCGGGCGAAACGTCGGATTATTGATGAGTAAAGGTGGTCGCGATGCTCGGAGCAATTATCGGCGACATCGTGGGTTCGGTGTACGAGTGGGATAATATCAAAACGAAGGAGTTTCCTTTGTTTCAAGAAAAGTGCTTTTTCACTGACGACACAGTGATGACCATCGCCGTCGCCGAAGGTCTTTGGAACGGCGGTAAAGCAGACGATTTCAT
>JAISEW010000236.1 GCA_031263945.1 Gracilibacteraceae bacterium
CCGGAAGGCTGGGTGCCGTCAACTACATGGAGGTTTGGGCTTTCTGAGGTTGGCGGCCAAGAACTGCCCGGCCAATGCCAGACGAGGGTCTTTTTACCGGCCTCGGCGCTGACATTCCAAAGCGGTTCCGCCCGGCAGCGGCCGGAGTCAAAGTTGTAAACTGCCTCGTCAAGCTCACCTTTCGCATAGTAGGCCGTGATCCCGTGGGTGGAGGGGTTCGCCCCCGTCGCCAGCGTCGTCCACATGGGCGGTGTCACCGTCGGCTGCCCGCCGATGAGCTCGAAATCTTTCTGAGCCGCGCCCCGTTCCAGGAACTTTTTCAGGTGTGGCAGCTTGCCCTCAGCCATGAGTTTTGCCGTCAGTCGGGGATCCATGGCATCGATACCCAGCACCAACACTTTGTCTGCTAATGGTTTCATAATGTAAATCACTCCTCGCTATAAAATTTCCTTATTAAAATCATAACGCGATTTTTCTGATTATTCAAATAGTACAAATTTATCAGTCAACGCGGGCTGATAAATAAAATTTATCGCCTGTTTAAGCCGCCCCTCGCGCCGTAAAATTACATTGACAAAACACGAATAATGTGGTAATTTTACGTCTGAAGAAGATTCAGGATGATTGGTTCCGCCTGAGCGAATTCATCCGCAGCATTGCGCGGGGAAACCTTCGGACGCGAGGGTTTCCTTTCTCTGCTAAAGCAAGGGAGGGGGAGCTTTTGAACAATATTGCCTTTTTTCTCATTCCCAAAAAAGACGTTATATACCTGAATGTCGGGGCCACGATGCGCCAGGCGGTGGAGCGCATGGAGTATCACGGTTATTCCGCCGTGCCGCTCTTAGACGGCGCGGGACGCTATGTGGGCACTTTAACGGAAGGGGATCTGCTGCGCAAGTTGAAAAACACGCTGTTTTTAACTTTCAGCAATACCGACCAGATCAGAGTTGATGAGATAGAGCGCATTAAACAAAACGAACCGGTGCGCATTGACGCGGAAATCACGGACTTGCTCTCCCGGGCCGCGACGCAGAATTTTGTCCCGGTCGTCGACGATCAGGGCATATTCATCGGCATAGTGCGGCGGCGCGAGATCATAGGCTATTTTGCCAATATTTTCCAAGAAATGAATGAACCTTCGCGGCCGGCCGCGGAATTATGACATATAGTTTTAGGAGGAATTCGCTGTGATCCAAATGAAAACGCCGCTCGTGGAAATGGACGGAGACGAGATGACCCGCGTTCTCTGGGGGAAAATAAAAGAAATTTTGCTGTCGCCGTACATCGACCTGAAAACGGAGTATTTTGACCTCGGGCTGAAGCATCGGGACGAAACCGGGGACAAAGTGACGGAAGAAGCGGCCCGCGCCACACTCCGCCTTGGCGTAGCCGTCAAATGCGCGACGATCACCCCGAACGCCGAGCGCGTGCGGGAGTACGGTTTGCGTGAAATGTGGAAAAGCCCCAACGGCACGATCCGCGCCATTCTGGACGGCACGGTGTTTCGCGCCCCCATCCTTGCCGAGGGCATTCACCCGTTGCTGCCGAATTGGCGAAAACCGATAACCATCGCCCGTCACGCTTACGGCGATATGTACCGGGACGTGGAAACGACCGTGCCGGCGGGAGGCAAGGCCGAACTGGTGGTGACGGGACCTGACGGAGCGGAAACACGCCGGTTTATCCACGCGTATGACGGCGCGGGCGTGGCGCTGGGGATGCATAACACGGACGCCAGCATCGGGAGTTTCGCGCGGGCCTGTTTCCGCTTCGCGCTGGACCGGCGGCAGGATCTGTGGTTCGCCGCCAAGGACACTATTTCCAAAACCTATGATCACCGTTTCAAAGATATTTTCGCCGAAATTTACGCCGCGGAATTCGACGGAGATTTCCGCCGGGCCGGCATCGAGTATTTTTACACGCTGATCGACGACGCGGTGGCGCGGGTCATGCGCTCGGAGGGCGGTTTTATCTGGGCCTGCAAAAACTATGACGGCGATGTGATGAGCGATATGGTGGCGACGGCTTTCGGCAGTCTGGCCATGATGACCAGCGTGCTTGTTTCTCCGACCGGGGCCTTCGAGTATGAGGCCGCGCACGGGACCGTCCAGCGCCATTACTACAAATATCTGCGTGGGGAAAAGACTTCGACAAATTCCGTGGCCACGTTATTCGCCTGGACGGGGGCCTTGCGCAAACGGGCGGAACTGGACGGTCTGCCGGAACTGGAGGCTTTTGCCGGCCGGCTGGAGCAGGCCGCGCTCGGCGTGATCGCCGCCGGGATCTTGACGGGAGATTTGGCGGCCATCGCCCGGACGGCGCAAAAAACGACGGTCGACTCCGAGGCGTTTTTGCTGGCGGTGCGGGATCGTCTGGCCGCTTGACGAATAAGCCGCGGCCTGTTATGATATATGTATCGGAGATATCGAAAATGAATGGAACACATCTAAGAAGGAGACGGAGGTATTCATGACTGTTTTTGGGGTTATCACACCGACCGTGGCAGTAGTGATTCTCGTAGTCGCCCTGATAATTTTTGGTCCGGGCAAACTGCCGGATCTAGGCAAATCACTCGGTCGCGGCATCAAGGAATTCAAGGACGCCACAGGTAACGGCGACGAAAAACAGCCGCCCCAGCTGGCGCAATCGGCGCCGCCGCAGGACGCGCAGCCGCCCGGAACTAAAACAGAATAGGTTCGATGCGCTGGCTCAAGACGGCTGTAGAAACATCACCCGAAGGCGTGGAGGCGGTGACGGACTGTCTCTATGCCCTTGGGTCATTAAATGTGGAAATAATCGACGGCGCGGAGGAGCGTCTGGCTTTTCTGTCGGCTCACCGTGGCCAGTGGGATTATTTGGCGCCTGAAACTCTGCGTCCGGCTCGGACGGAGGTTATTTTTTACGCGCCGGAATCCGCCGAGGGCGAGGAACTGCTCGCCCGCGCCCGGACGGCGCTGGAGCGGCTGCCCGCCGTTTGGGCGGGATTTGATCTCGGATGTCTGCGGCTCCGGACGGAAGTTGTCTGCGACGAGGATTGGGCGGATAACTGGAAAAAGTATTTTTTACCCGCGCCGGTGGGAGAGAAATTGCTGCTCTGGCCGCAGTGGCTTGGCGAAGAACCACCGGCCGGCCGCGTGCCGCTGCGGGTGGACGACGCCGCTCTTTTTGGCACGGGGCGGCACGCCACCACGCAGCTCTGCCTGCGGGCGGCGGAAGAGCTGGTTCGCCCGGGGATGTCCGTCCTTGACCTCGGCGCCGGCAGCGGGATATTGTTTATCGCCGCGCTCCTGCTCGGCGCCGCCCGGGCGGAAGCGGCGGAAATCGACCCGGCCGCCGTCAAGGCTGTGCCGGCTAACGCCACGCTTAACGGGATCGGGCCGGAGCGCTACCGGCTGCATGTGACGGACGCGCTGCGGGACGCGGATTTGTGGATCCGTCTACGACAGCGGCGCTTTGATCTGGTTTTCGCGAATATTGTCCAAGACACGGTTATCGCCTTGGCGCCGTTCGCCGCCGCCGTTTTGGCCCCCGGCGGGAAATTCATCGTTTCCGGCATTCTGGCGGAGAGGGCGGCGGAAACCGGCGCGCGGCTGGAAAAAAATTCCTTGCGCGTGGCGGCTGTCCGGGAGCAGGAAGGCTGGGCCACGATCATAGCGCAAAAGGGCTGCGAATGACGCGCCGATTCAGACTGGCCGGCAAAGGCGATGAAATGTTCTGGCTGGAGGGCGACGAGTTCCGCCACCTGACGACCGTACTCCGGCTGGGCCCGGGCGCGCGGATCGTCGGTTTTGACGAGGAACGGGCTTATTTGGGAATAATAACCAATTTAAAAGACGGCCGGGCCTGGTGCCGCATAGAATCGGCGCTGCCGGAGACGGGCGAACCGGCGGCGCGCGTGTTTTTAGTCATGGGGCTGACCAAAGGCGATAAGATCGAATGGGTGATCCAGAAAGGGACCGAACTGGGGATGGCGGGATTCGTGCCGCTGGCGGCGGAGCGTTCCGTCGCGCGGCCGGACGGGCGCCGTCAGGCCGCAGGGGATGAGCGGCGGCGGAAGATCGCCGCCGCCGCCGTCAAACAATGCGGGCGCGTCAGGCAGCCGGAGATATTCCCTCTGAGCGGCTGGGACGCCCTGCCCGCTTTGTTGCCGCCGGATACGGCCTGTTTTCTGGCTTGGGAAGAAGAAAAAGAGCGGTCATTCAGAGCGGCGCTGGCCGGCGTCGACTGGCGGCGGCCGCTGGCTGTCCTGATCGGGCCGGAGGGCGGATTCACGCGGGCGGAGGCCGGGAGAGCCGCCGCAGAACTGGGAGCGGCGCCCGTCAGTCTGGGGACGCGGGTCTTGCGGGCGGAAACGGCGGCGCTCGCGGCTCTGACTTTGGCGCTGGCCGCGTCCGGAGATCTGGGTTAAAATGCGCGTTAAACTGCTGACCCTCGGCTGTAAGGTCAACAGGGCGGAAACGGAAGCCCTGGACCGCCTCTTGCGCGCGGCCGGCCATGAGATCGTCAGCGCCGGCGAACCGGAAGCTCTGATACTTAACACCTGCGCGGTGACCGGCGCCAGCGCCGGAAAATCCCGCCGCCTGACGCGCCGTCTGCGGCGGGAACACCCCTCGGCCTGCCTGATCGTCACCGGCTGCTGGACGCAATTGCAGAGCGCGGAAGCCGCGGCGCTGGGGGCGGATTTTGTACTCGGCACCCAGGAACGCGCCGCCGCCGCGGATTGTTTGAACATCTGGGCGGCGGGCGGCGAGCGGGCGGCCGCCCAGATGGTCCGGCCATACGGGGATCGGGCCGAATACGAGGAATTGGCCGCGCCCGCGGCAAGCGGGCCGGTGCGCGCCATGCTCAAGATCCAGGACGGCTGCGGCGGCGGCTGCGCCTATTGCGCGGTGCCCTCCGCCCGCGGCCCTTCGCGCAGCCGGGCCCCGGAAGCGGCGCTGGCGGAGGCCGCGGCCTTGGTCGCCGCCGGCGCCAGGGAAATCGTTCTGACCGGGATCAACATCGGTCTCTACGGCCAGGAAAACGGCGCGGCCGCCGGCTGGGATCTGGGCGGCCTGGCCCGGGCCGTCGCGGCCGTGCCCGGATTGCTCCGTCTGCGTCTCGGCTCCTTGGAGCCGCAGGACTGCACGGAAAAACTCGTTCAGACCATGTCCGATCTGCCTGTTTTTTGCCCGCATTGGCATCTCCCGCTGCAAAGCGGCGCGAACAGCGTGCTGGCGCGGATGGGGCGCGTTTACTGGACGGAGGACTACAGGCGCGCGCTGGAACTTTTGCGGGCCGCCTGGCCGGAGGCGGCGGTCACCGCCGACGTCATGGCCGGATTTCCGGGCGAAACGGCGGAAGAACACGAAACCAGCCGCCGTTTTATCGCCGGCTGCGATCTGGCCGGCTTACACGTTTTCCCGTTCTCCCGCCGGGAAGGGACCGCGGCGGCGGCCCTGCCGGATGAGCCCCGAAGCCGCAAAGACGCGCGCGTCCGGGATTTGCTCGCCGTCGGCGCGGCGGCGCGCGCCGCTTATTGCGGGCGCCATATCGGGCGGGAGGCAAAAATACTCTTGGAATATGTGGATTTGGCAGGAAAAAGTGGGGGGCATACCGAAAATTACATAAACGTGACGCTGCCGGCGGTTCTCAATCCGGGGGACTGGCGTCCGGGCCGGGTGGTGACGGCGGCGCTGCGGGAGGAATATATCACCGGCGTGAAGGAGGACGTAAACACAGATGGATGACTGTTTGTTCTGCCGCATTGTCCGAGGGGAGCTGCCCTCGGACAAAGTATTTGAAAACGAGCGCTTGCTGGCGTTTCGGGATATCAACCCCATAGCGCCGGTACACATACTGGTCGTCCCGAAAAAGCATCTGACAAGCCTGGCGGCGGCGGGGGATGAGGACGGCGCGCTCCTGGGCGAAATACTGCTGGTCTTGCGTGATCTGGCGGCGCAGGCCGGAGTGGGCGCGTCCGGCTACAGGGTCGTGACCAATATCGGCGCGGACGGAGCGCAGCAAGTGGAGCATCTTCATTTTCATCTGCTCGGGGGGCGGAAGCTGCGCGCCCGTTTAGAGTAGGACGTCTCTAAATACTCAAAATCGAGACGCCCAATAATCACCAGAGGAGGACAGGGAAATTGTTTGAAAACAAAAACGAATTCAAAAAAGCATACAAACAGCGTTTTATGTCACTATTGTCAAAGTCGATCGACGAGGCGACCGCCATTGATAAATATGTGGCGCTGGCGTCGCTGATCCGGGACGAGATGAGCGTGAAATGGGTGAATACCAACAACTATTATCTCAAAAACGCGGAGCGGCAGGTTTATTATTTTTCCCTGGAATTCCTGGTAGGAAAGTTTCTGGAACTCAATCTCCAGTATCTCGGCGTCGAGCCTGTCTGCCGGGCCGGGCTGGCGGAACTGGACATATCTCTGGACGAAATAATCGCCTGCGAGCCGGACGCCGGACTGGGCAACGGCGGGTTGGGCCGGCTGGCCGCCTGTTTTCTGGACTCTCTCGCCGCTCAGGGCTATCCGGGGCACGGCTGCGGGATCCGCTACAAATACGGCCTGTTCAAACAGCAGATCGTAGACGGCTACCAGGTGGAACTGCCCGACAACTGGCTGCGCCTGAGCAATCCCTGGGAAGTGCGCAAACCGGACAAGGCCATCGTGGTGCGTTTTTACGGCCATGTGCAGACCGAATTTGACGAAGCGGGGAACGCCCGTTTCACGCATAAGGACTATACGCCCGTCCTGGCGGTGCCGTATGATATGCCGATTCTCGGCTCCGATAACGATACGGTCAACACGCTGCGCTTGTGGAGCGCCGAGTCGGGCGACGAACAGTTTGATTTTGCCTCGTTCAGCCGCGGCGATTATATCAACGCGGTGTCCAAAAAATACGCGATCGAAGCCATATCCGAGGTTCTTTACCCAGATGATTCCAATTATTCCAACCGTATCCTGCGCTTGAAACAGCAGTACTTTTTTGTCTCGGCCGGAGTGCAGTCCATCATCCGCCATTTCAAGCTCAAACACCGGGATCTGGCCAAGCTGCCCGATCTCATCGCCATCCATATCAACGATACCCATCCTTCGCTGGTCGTCCCGGAGTTGATGCGCATCCTCATCGACGACGAAGGTTACGGCTGGGATGAGGCCTGGAATATGACCACCCGCATCGTGGCGTACACGAACCACACCATCATGCCAGAAGCGCTGGAAAAATGGCCGATCGACGTTTTTCGCGAACTGATGCCGCGCATATATATGATCGTGGAGGAAATCAACCGCCGTTTCTGCCGCGAGCTGACGGAGCGCTATCCGGGCGACAGCTGGCGCGTGCGCGATATGGCGATCATAGCCGACGACGTGGTCAAAATGGCCCATCTCGCCGTGGTCGGCAGTTTCAGCGTCAACGGCGTGGCGGCTGTTCACACCGAACTCCTGAAACATGTGGTCATGAAAGATTTTTACGACTATTATCCCGCCAAGTTCAACAATAAAACCAACGGCATCACCCACCGGCGCTGGCTCATAAAGTCCAACCCGGGCCTTACGTCGCTGATCACGGAGGCGATCGGCCCCGGCTGGCGGGGGGATCCGACGGAACTGAAGTTTTTGCAAAAAATGCGCGGCGACGCCGCCCTGTATGAAAAAATGGCGCGCGTCAAGCGCGAAAACAAGGAGCGCCTGGCCCGTTATATCGAAGAAAACAATCATGTGCGCGTGGATCCGGACTCGATCTTTGACGCTCAGGTCAAACGCATCCACGCCTATAAGCGCCAATTGCTCAACGCCCTGCATATCCAGCATCTGTACAACCGCATCGTCGAACAGCCGGAGCTGGATATGACGCCGCGCACTTTTATCTTCGCCGGCAAGGCGGCGCCGAGCTATTATTTCGCCAAAAACGTGGTCAAATATATCAATGAACTCGCCAATCTGATCAACAACGACCGTGTGGCCCGGCGCAAGATAAGGGTCGTTTTCCTGGAAAACTACAACGTCGGTCTGGCGGAACTGATCTTCCCGGCCAGCGACGTTTCGGAGCAGATCTCCACCGCTTCCAAAGAGGCGTCCGGGACCGGCAATATGAAATTCATGATGAACGGGGCCGTGACCATCGGCACGAACGACGGAGCGAACATCGAGATCCGGCAGTTGGTGGGAGACGATAATTTCGTGCTTTTCGGGCTCAGCGTGGATGAAGTGCTGAAAATGCAGCACGGCGGCTATAACGCCGGCGAGATCTACCGCGAGGACAGCCGGGTCCGGCAGGTGCTGGATCAGCTGGTTTACGGCGATCTTTTCCCCTCCGTGCCGCCTGAGACATTTTCTTCCATCGCGCGCGCCCTGCTGGAGTATAACGATGAATTCTTTGTTTTAAAAGATTTCGCCGAGTATGCCGCGGCTCAGCAAAAAATCGAAGCCCTCTACCGGCAGAGCGCGGTATGGCACGGCATGGCCCTGGAAAATATTGCCATGTCCGGTCATTTTTCCAGTGACAACACCATCCGCCAGTATGCCGGCGAGATATGGAAGATCCGCGCCTGCAAACCAGGCAGATTATAGAGAGCGTATTTCGTTCGCGCGGCAGACAAATACGGGGAACCGCAATCAGTTCAATGCCAAACACGACAATGAATTAACCGCTATTTCGTTGTCGTGTTTGTTTGGCGTTGATATTCTTTTCCGTCTTCCGGCACATTTTAATTTAAGTAACGTGAAACTACGTGAAAATGGCGGAAATCTCAATAAGGGTACAAAAACCTAAGCCCACACAGTGGTCTGATTTTTGCACCCTTATGCCACCTGGTACTGCATGATAGGTCAAAACA
>JAISEW010000039.1 GCA_031263945.1 Gracilibacteraceae bacterium
CCTCATCCCGCCGAGCGCTCTGCTGGCGGAAATCAAGACGCTCGCGGGCATACCGCTGTGGCTGGCCCGCACTCTCAGTGAAAACGGCGTTTTTCACAGATCGTTTTCCAAATTCGGCGTATGCTATGCCGATCATATCGCCAAAAGCCCGGCGGGAAAAGGATGGTGAAAATTGATGTCTGAGATCATAGGCGGCAGCGTGACGGGCGGGACTCCGAGTCTGGGCGGACTGCTCATCTGCACGGTATGCTCCCTCGTCTTCGGTCTGGCCGTCTCCGCGTCGTACATGTTCCGCAACAAATACAGCAAAAGCTTGGCCATGGCGCTGGCGCTGCTTCCCGCCAGCGTGCAGATCGTCATCATGCTGGTGGGCGGCAATATCGGGGCCGGCGTCGCGGTGGCCGGAGCGTTCAGTCTGGTGCGCTTCCGCTCCATACCGGGAAACGCGCGCGACATTTGCGCTCTGTTTTTCGCCATGGCGCTCGGATTCGTGACGGGCATGGGGTATATATTCTACGCCTTCGTCTTTTTGATCCTGATCGGCGGCGCCAGTCTGCTGCTGACCGCCTGCCGTTTCGGCCAGGGGACGGCGGATATCCGCGTCCTGCGAGTCACCATTCCCGAAAACCTTGATTATGAGGGCTTGTTTGACGACGTCCTCGGAAAATACACGCGGAGCGCGGAGCTGGATCGGGTAAAAACCACCAATATGGGCAGTTTGTACGAATTGACGTATTCCGTGCGCTTAAAAACCGATGCCATGCCCAAGGCTTTCATAGACGAACTGCGCTGCCGGAACGGCAATTTGAATATACTGCTCAGCCGGGAACAGACCGGGAGAGAGGAGCTTTAAGCCATGTTTGTAAAAAATAGGAAAATACCGCTGCTTTCAGCCGCACCGGCGGTCCTGGCGCTGGCGCTGGCTCTGGCTCTGGCCGGCTGCGGCGCGCCCGGCGGGGAGAGCGTTAGCTTGGTTCAGGCCCACGCTTTTATTGATATGAGCGCGTCTGTCCTCGTTTACGACTACGCACCGGAAGACGCGGATGCCGCTTGGGACGCGGCGGCCGCGACGACCGTCGCGCTTGCGGACGGCGCGGCGCGGGTCTCCGGACCCGGCGCTTCGTTCGAAGGCGGCACGCTGACCATCAGTCAGGCGGGGACATACGCGCTGTCCGGCACGCTCGCCGGCGGTCAGGTTTTGATCAACGCCGGCAAAAATGATCTTGTCCGGCTGGTGCTGAACGGCGTTTCCCTGTATAATGAAACAGGGCCCGCGATCTACGCGCCCCAGGCGGGAAAAACGGTGCTGATCCTCGCGGACGGGACCGAAAACACGGTAGGCGGCGCCGGATATGGGGAAAACGCCGACGAACCGGACGCGGCAATCTTCGTCCAAGATGATCTGAGCGTCGCCGGTCAGGGGGCGCTCACCGTCAGCGGCGGCGAGGGGCACGGGATCCGTACGCAGGATGTTCTCGCCATCACCGGCGGCGTGCTCCGGGTCGAGGCCGGCGGGGACGCTTTGCGCGGCCGCGACGGAGTGGCGGCGCAGGGCGGGGAGTTCACCCTGAACGCCGGTGGCGACGGCATCCAATCGAACAACGACGAGGACGGCGCGAAGGGTTTTGTGATCATAGGCGGCGGCGAGTATAGCATCCAGGCTCAGGACGACGGCATCCAGGCGCAAACCGCCTTGACCGTCGCCGGCGGCAGTCTCCGGATCACGACCGGCGGCGGCAGCGGGGCGGCGGCAGACGGATCCTCGGGCGGGAAAGGGCTGAAAGCCGGGACGCTGGTATACCTCGCGGGCGGCGAGATCACCGTTGACGCCGAGGACGACGCCGTACACTCCAACGGTGATCTGAGCGTGACCGCGGGCCGGTTTTATCTGCAAACCGGAGACGACGGGCTCCACGCCGACGCCCTGCTGGAAATATCTGGCGGCGAGATCGAGATACCCGTCTGTTATGAGGGGATCGAAGGGCTTTCCGTCACGATCAGCGGCGGCGACATTGTTATCGCCGCCGAGGACGACGCCGTCAATGCCGCCGGCGGCGCGGGCGGCGGGACGGACGGGCCGAGGGGGAGAGACAGCTTTGCCGTGAGCGGGGATATCTTCGTCCGCGTTTTCGGCGGCTCGCTGGATTTGCTCGCCGGCGGCGACGGGATCGACGCCAATGGTAATATTTTCCTGGAAGGCGGCGCGATCCGGATCAGCGGTCCGTCACAGGGCATGGAGGGCGCCGTCGAGATGAACGGCGCGATGTTTGTCAGCGGAGGCGAGCTGATCACGGCGGGCAGCGTGACGAATGTTTCCGCGGAGTCCGCGCAGGCCGTCGTCCTTGTTTCCTACACTCAGCCCCAACCCGCGGGCAGCGTGATCGCGCTCCAAGACGCCGGCGGGGAGACTTTGCTCGAATATACGAGCAAAACCGGATATACGGCGTCGGGATTCACTTCGCCGGGGCTTACAGTCGGCGAGACGTATTCGCTGTTCATAGACGGCGAGAAAAAGACCGATATCCGGCTCCAAGACCTTATAACCCGCATAGCCGACGACGGCGGCGCGTACAGCGGCGGCCAAGGCGGCGGGCGCGGCAATTGGGGCGGCGGGCCGCCCGGCGGCGGCAGTCGTCCGGAAGGCGACCGCCCGGAAGGAACGCCGCCCGAGGGACGGATCCCGCCGGGTGAGGGCGGCCGTCCGGAAGGGACGCCGCCGGAAGGATGGGTGCCGGGTGAAGGCGGGCGGCCGGAAGGCGCGCCGGGTGAAGGATGGGTGCCGCCGAGTGATGGCGGCCGTCCGGAAGGAACGCCGGGTGAAGGCGGGCGGTCGGAAGGCGCGCCGGGTGAAGGACGGATGCCGCCGTCCCAGTAGGGGGCGGCGCCTCGACGCCCCATCGCCGCCGAACGAAGGAAGGCTGTAAAGATGAATGAAAGCGGTAAACAATGCCCTATTTGTAATTATTTGGGCGGGAAACATTTTTCATTGGAGTATTATTCAAAAAACGGGTCCATAAACACGAGCGTTTATTATTGCAAAAATTGCGGGATCTATTGGCGTGAATTTCCGGAGGCGGCGATCGTAGATAACCATTTTCAAATTGCCGGCTACACGGACTTAAAACAAGAGGACAGTTGGAAAGAGAAACGGTTTAAATTTTTCAGTCAGATAATCGGTTTGCTGGGAAAATATGACCCCGGACCCGAAGTTCATTCTAAAGTATTGTTGGATTTTGGCTGCAGTTACGGTCATTTTATGGATATGGCAAGCAGCGCCGGTTATAAATGCATCGGGATCGAAACGGTCGATTATTTAAGAGAAAAACTTGCCGGGAAATATGAAACATATAAAACATTGGATTCGGTAAAAGATAACAGCGTCGATGTGATTACCAGCATTGACAGCTTATATTATGTGCGCGAGCCATATGAGGCGATGAAACAGTTTTCCCGAATACTAAATACAGACGGCATATTGTTGTTCAGAATAACAAACAGGGTGAATTATATAAAAACCAAGGAGTTGTTGGGGAAAAAAATAAGCCCCCAGGAATTCGGCGACTGTATGATCAGTTTTAATGATAAAAGCATAAGAATGTTAGCGCAAAAAACCGGATTCAAGATCGAAAAAACAATCTATCGCGAAGAAAAGCCACAAAGGAAAGAACTGCTGTTAAAAATTGGCTACGGGTTATTTCCGTATATTTGCGAAATCACCGGTTTGAAATTGACCCCAGGGTTAATGTATGTATTGCGGAGAGTCACGTCACGTCCGATAATCGCGGCGGGAGGAGCGGAACGTGCCAAACGAAATGGCGTTCGTCACGGAAGTGCATGAGGATGATTTGCGTGAAAGTGGCGCAGAAAGATTTCAAGAAAACAAGAGTCCGCTTGATAAACTGTAGGTTCGCATTTTGGATAGAAAACCCACGGAATCCGAGTTCGCATTTTGGATAGAAAAAACCGCGAAACGAAGAACAAACAAGGGGTTGCAGGTGTTTTGGCACAAACGAAAAAGGTTCGTCTATACGGGAGTTATACGCAATTGCCCCTAAAATTGGTTGGAAAAATATATAATAAATTCAAGAAGGCTTGACAAAACAAATTATTATCAATAAAATATCTTTTGAGGAAAAGATTATGAATTGTAAAGATGTTATAGAAAAAATTACTGATACATTATTTGAAAAATTTGCAATAGATAATTTTGTGTTAAAAAATAATAT
>JAISEW010000144.1 GCA_031263945.1 Gracilibacteraceae bacterium
AAACCTGATGCTGGCGGTTGGAGCGGGCAAGACCCGGCGCCGCGGTAAGACCGCTTACCTCCCACGCGCCCTGCCGCGCCGCCACCGGCAGCATCCGCCGCGCCGTCTCCCGCCCCCACGCCGCGCCGACCACATCGGGCAGCCGCCCGTTGCCCGGCGTGGCGAGGATGGTTTTCCCGCCCCGCGTCAGCCGGAAGGCCACATCCGGGCGACCGAAAGCCAGCCGGCCCGTCATTTCCGCGATGAGACCCGCCTCGGTTTGGGCCGAACGCAGGAACTTGCGTCTGGCCGGCGTATTGAAAAAAAGATCCTCCACCGTCACCGTCGTCCCCGCGGCGCAGCCGGCGGCGGTCACCGGCCCCGGCGTCCCGCCCTCACACCGGATCAAACAGCCGGCTGTTTCTTCCCGCGTCCGGGAGAGGATGCTCAGGCGGGAGACGGCGGCGATGCTCGCGAGCGCCTCGCCGCGGAAACCCATCGTGGCGATGGTTTCCAAATCCTCGATCCGCCGGAGTTTGCTCGTAGCGTGCGGGGTCAAAGCCAGGGGCAGATCACCGGGCCGCAGACCGCGCCCGTCGTCGCGCACGCTGATGAAACTGTCGCCCGCGCCTTCCACCCGGATCTCCACCTGAGTGGCGCCGGCGTCCAGCGCGTTTTCCACCAGTTCCTTCACAACGGAGAGAGGGCGTTCCACCACTTCGCCGGCCGCGATCCGGTTGACCGTATTTTCTTCCAATATATGGATTTCAGACACCGGCTATCCCTCCCCTCCCTCATCCCGCAATCGCCGCCGCAGATCATATAAATAATCCAAGGCCTGACGCGGCGACAGATCTTCCGGCTCCAATTCGCGCAATTCCCGCATGAGCGGCGGTTCCGCCGGTTCGGCGAACAAGGCGGGCTGGATGAATTTTTCGCTGGCCGCGCGCAGTTTGCGCCGGTGGGGCTCCGAGTTTTCTAATTCCGTCAGGATCCGGCCGGCTCGCTCTAAGAGCGGCTGCGGCAGTCCGGCTAATTTGGCGACTTGCAGGCCGTAACTTTGCCCCATGCTGCCGGGCAGGATTTTATGCAGAAAGACGATATCTCCCGCTTCCTCCCGGACGGCGATATGCAGATTGAACAGCCCGGGCAGATTGTCCGCCAACCCGGTCAATTCGTGATAATGAGTGGCAAAAAGGGTTTTCGGCGCCGCCGCCGGGTTGGACGTCAGATGTTCCGCCAGCGCCCAGGCCAGCGACAGCCCGTCAAAAGTCGCCGTCCCCCGTCCGACCTCATCCAGGACGACCAGACTGGCCGCGGTGGCCCGATTCAAGATATGCGCCACTTCCCGCATTTCCACCATGAAAGTGCTCTGCCCCTCAGCCAGGTTGTCCGAGGCGCCGATACGCGTATAAATGCAGTCCGTGATAGGGATGGAGGCCGCCGCCGCCGGCACAAAACCGCCGATTTGGGCCATGAGGACAATGAGGGCGACCTGCCGCATATAGGTGGATTTCCCCGCCATATTGGGACCGGTGATCAGAGCCAGGTGTTTTTTATCCGTCAGCAAAGTATCATTCGGCACGAAATTCATGTCCGGCGTCAGATTTTCTATGACCGGATGGCGGCCTTCCCTGATGATCAAAGGCCCTCCTTCCGTCAGCTCCGGGCATGTATAGCCGCCGGCCGCCGCGCGCTCGGCCATGGCGGCCAGAACATCCAGTTCCGCCAGAAAACGCGCCGCCTGCCTTATTTCCGCCGCCAGCGCGAACACTTTATCTTTCAATCCCTGAAAAAGCTCGAATTCCAGCCGGCACAATTCTTCCGCCGCCGTCAGCAGCTGATGCTCCCTCTCTTTCAGCTCCGGCGTCGTATAACGCTCCGCCGCGGCCAAAGTTTGCCGCCGCTCATATTCCGGCGGCGCCAGAGAGGCGTTGGCGCGCGTCACTTCGATGTAATAACCAAAAATACGGGTGTAGCCGATTTTGAGCGACCGGATCCCGGTTCGGCTCCGCTCCCGTTTTTCCATGTCCGCCATCCATTGTTTCCCTCCGGCGGCGACGGCGCGCAGACGATCGACTTCTTCGTTATAGCCGGCCAAAATCAGGCCGCCGTCCTTGACGCCGGGCGGAGCGCCCGGATCGGCCGCCGCCAGCAGTTCCCGCGCGAGGACCGCCAGAGCCGCCGCGCCGTCCGGAGGCGGCCACAGCGCCGCGGCGGCCAGCAAATCGTTTAATTCCGGCAGGACGGCCAAAGTGCCGGCAAGGGACACCACCTCCCGCGCTCCGCCCCGCCCGTAGGACAACTTGCCTAAGAGCCGCTCCGGGTCACGCGTTCGGGCGAGCAATTTGCGCAAATCATGCCGCAAAAATGTTTCCGCCGCCAAAAGCGCCACCCGTTCCTGGCGGGCCAGGACAGCCTCCCGCCTTATGAGCGGCCGCTCCAGCCAATGGCGCAGCAGCCGGCTGCCGGCCGTCGTTTTGGTCAAGTCAAGGACGCTGAACAGAGTGCCTTTTTCCGTGCCGCGCAAGGATTCCGTCAGTTCGAGATTGCGCCGCGTCCATTTGTCGAGCGGCATATAGTCCCGGCGGGAGACGTAGTGGATATCCGGGATATGGGCCTGCGCGCAAAGCGGCAGATTGTGTTCCACATATTGCCAAAGAACGGAAGCCGCGGCGGCCGCGTCCCGATGTTCCCGGAGCATATTTTCCTGTCTGGGGAACCGGGCAACCGCCGCCGGCAGATCCGGCTGCCAGATCAGCGGGCTGGTATACCACCCCGCCAGCGTCACTCCTTCCGGCAGCAGCAGTTCCGCCGGTTGGATCAGGCTGAGTTCGTCTTTTAATTCCTGCAGACTGTCCGTCTGAAAAACAAAAAAACCGCCCGTACCCAGGTCCGCCCAGGCCAGGCCCCATTTCCGGCCGCGCCACACCGCCGCGAGATAGGCGGGGCGGTTGTCGCTGTCCGCCTGATCCGCGGTACCGGGCGTCACCACGCGGATTATCTCCCGCTTGACGATGCCTTTGCCGTCCTGAGGTTCCTCGGTTTGCTCGCAGACAGCGACTTTATAGCCCAAAGCGACGAGCTTTTGGACATATGCGACTGCGGCGAGAGCCGGCACGCCGCACATCGGGGTGCCAGCACGGCTGGTCAGCGCGATCTCCAGGACAGGCGCTATCCGCGACGCTTCCTCGCCGAACATTTCGTAAAAATCACCGAGACGAAAAAACAGGACGGCATCCGGGACCTGAGCCTTGATATCCGCGTACTGCCGCTGCATCGGCGTCATGGCCATGATTTATCCTTCACGGAGCGGATGGAGCGGCCGGCTGATTTTTTTAGCGATAAAGTCCAGATCGTGCAGGTAAACGTCGTCTATGTCTCTGGGCGCGCCCATCGTCACAAAGATGTATTCCTCACCGCCGACGATGAGATACGAAGCGAGGCAAATGCCGGCCTGTCTGGTGTAGCCCGTCTTACAGCTGAATACTTCCGGCATGAGCGCGACCGCCAGATTCTTGGCCACCCGGTTTTGCATGGCCAGGCCCTGCGGATGCCTGCCGGTCGGGGCGGACACATAGTCCTTGGTCAGGAAAACCGAGCGGAAGGTTTCGTTTAGCATCGCGTAACGCAAAAGCTCCGCCATGTCGCGGGCCGAGGAAAACTGGCTGTCGTCGTGCAGGCCCGTAGGATTGGAAAAATTTGTATTTCGGAGTTCGAGCCGGTAAGCGGTGGTGTTCATCATCTGCACAAAATCGCCGACCGAACCGGCGACGGCCACAGCCAGCGCTTCGCTGCATTCCGCGCCCGAAGGCAAGATCACGCCGTATAAAAGATCGCGTACTTTGACGCTGTCCCCGGCCCCGAAACCGGCGGTCGAGGCGTCCTCCGCCTCCAGACGCGTCAAAAGGCCGCGGCTGATGGTCACGGTTTCTTCCATATCGATACCGCTCTCAATGACGACCAGCGCGGTCATTATTTTTGTCAGCGACGCCGGAAAAACACGGGCGCCGGCGTCATAATCCAGTAAAACGCCGCCGTCGCTCAGCCGGAGCAGATAGGCGTTCGCGCTGAGCAGATCCCCTTCTCCCACATAAACGGAAGTGAGCGGCAGGGGCGCGAGCGGCGGAGGACTGTCAGCCACGATCCAGCGTGATTCCATGAAAGCTGAACCAAAGGGATCATCGTCGCCTTCCCCCCACCAGATGCCGGGCAGATATTCAAGGCCGAGCAGATAGGCGGCCAGTCCCGTACTGGCAAAAAGGGCCAGCAGAGTCAGAGTAAGAATGACATTGGTTATCAGGTGGCGGTCTTTGACCAACCGATTCATATTGATCGTCGCCTTTCGCTATGTTTTTTCGCTGTCAAACCGCGATTCGCGCCAGAAACGCGCCGTCAGGGCGGTAAGGATCACGGCCAGCGCCAGCCGGAACGACAGAAGCATGATGACGTTTACGCCGAGCGGCAAAAAAATCAGCGTATCTTCAAATATGGAGTGACAGCAGACGAGGAACAGACTGACCAGATATACGTCACGGCGGCTGACCGAGTCTTCCGCCGCCGAGCGGATGATGACGCCGGCGCCGTAAGCGATGCCGAACAGACTGCCGGCCACCAGCATCAGGCTGGTGTTTTCCGAGATGCCGAGCACGCGGGTCAAAGGACGCAGGAGCCGCACGAGCGCCGGCATGACGCCCATGTCTTTCAGGACCTGAAGCGCCAGCATCATGGGGATGATGATGAGCAGCATCTGCGCCAGCCCGCCGCCCGCTCTTTTCAGCGCTTCGATCAGAACCTCCCCCCAACCGGCGGGGATGGAAGCGGCCGCCGCGCCGAAGCCGTACCGGGCCGTGACGCCGTCTTCCGGCAGGATGAGGTTGAAAAAGAAAGCGAACCCGAAACCCAGCGCCAGACGGCACAGCATCATCCAGAGCGGATGCACCCCCACCTTGGCGGTAACTGCCGTTTCCACGATCAGGTTATGGGCGAGACTGAGCATGACGGCGAGGATGAAGACCTGTTTGGCTGTCAGGTCAATGGCGAGGATGGCGCCGATTGCCGCGTAGATGTTCAGCAGCGCGCCCAAAACATAAGCGATGACCGATTCACCCGGCAAGCCGAACAGATCCATGACCGGCGTGATGAGCCTGGTCAGAAACCCGACGGCGGTCGTGTATTTCAGCACACCGACGCACAAAGTCGTGGGAAAAGTTATTTTCGCGAGACTCCAAGAGACGGACAAGCCGCTTTTAAGGCCCGCGATCAAAGTGCGCTTCCCCAGACCCGGGGGGTCGGCCATCTGCTGTTCCATCAGGCCAGCAGTTTCTCCATTTCCGCCCATTCCGCCGGGTTCAGCGACAACAGATTGCCCTCACCGTCATGGCGGCAGAAAATACACAGC
>JAISEW010000179.1 GCA_031263945.1 Gracilibacteraceae bacterium
GCGCGTTTATGCTTATAATATAGCATATACAGGGAATATTGTCAAGACCTTTCCGAAAAAAAGTTGTGACTACGTTGCGGATGAAGAAAAACGGCTCTGACCGGGCGTTTCAGAGCCGTTTTTGCTTATTTTTCTGAAACTCCCGTTAGGCGGGCTTGCCAACAGTGCGCAGCGAAGCAATCCAGTGCCCCTTTGAAGAAATCCTCCTGCGACAGACCCTCCACGAGTCCGCCCGTCGAAGTTATAGTCACCCGGTCGGAATAAAACTCCACCACCGGCCAGCCTCGATTGTAGTCATTGTGCACGACAGAATTTATAAAGGCTTCTCTCAGGGCGACCGGATTGATGAGTTTGCGCTCCAAGCGGTTGCGGGATGTTATCTTGGCAAAGGTCCACGCCTCCCACGCCTCCATAGGCGATTGTTGTCCTCACGACTCAAACTGGCTGTTGTAAAGTCCGGCGTAAAACCCGCCTTGGGCGAGTAGTTCCTCGTGGTTCCCGCTTTCGATGATATCGCCGTCCTTCATGACGAGTATCATATCCGCGTTGCGGATCGTGGAAAGCCTGTGCGCTATGACAAACGACGTTCTGCCCTGGGTCAGCTTATCCATGGCCGCCTGGGCGATCCGTTCGGTGCGGGTGTCCACGGAACTCGTCGCCTCGTCGAGGATCAGGAGCGGGGCGTTGCGGACCATGGCCCGGGCGATTGTCACGAGCTGTTTTTGACCGGCGGACAAATTGGTTTTGTCGTCCAGCACCGTATCATAACCGCGGGGCAAAGTTTGGATAAAATGGTGGAGCCCCACCGCTTTGCAGGCGGACACGACTTCCGCCTCGCCGGCGTCTTTTTGGCTGTAGACGACGTTTTCCCTGACGGTCCCCTCGAAAAGCCACGTGTCCTGCAAGACCATGCAAAACTGCTCATGCACGTTTTCCCGCGTCACCTGACTGGTCGGGACGCCGTCCAGATATATCCCGCCGCCGTCGATCTCATAAAAACGCATCAGCAAATTGACCAGCGTCGTCTTGCCCGCGCCCGTAGGTCCGACGACGGCGATTTTCTGCCCGGCCTTTATTTTAGCGGAAAAATCTTTGATGACGACCTGATCTTTTTCGTAGCCAAAACGGACGTGCCGGAACTCCACGTCGCCCCGGATATTCTCCAGACGCCGGGCGCTCCCGCTCTCGCCGGGCAATTCTTCTTCGCCTAAAAACTCAAAGACGCGCTCGCTCGCGGCCGCCGCCCGCTGCAAATGCTGGGCCGACTGGCCGAGCTGCGATAACGGCTGGGTGAACAGACGGACGTACATCATAAAGGCGACGATCACGCCGAAACTGATCGCGCCGCTCATGACCAGCGCCGCGCCGGCGACGCAGACGGCGACATATCCCAGATTGCCGATGAAACCCATCAGCGGCGGCATCAGAGCGGACATGAACTGAGATTTCCAGCCGCTCTCGCAGAGTTTTTCGTTTATCTCCTCAAAGATCTTTTTCGTTTCTCTGCCGCCGTTATAGACCTTGACGACGTTATGGCCGGAATAGATCTCCTCGATCAGGCCGTTCACGGCCCCCAGCTGCCGCTGCTGCGCGGAAAAATATTTCTGCGACCGGGACATGATGAGCGTCATAGAAACCAGTCCGAGGGCCGAGGCCCCGACCGCCGTCAGAGCCATGATCCAATTGGTGTAAAACATCATGACGAGAGAGCCCGCCAGAACGGTGACGGCTTTCACCAGAGTGTCCAGACTTTCGTTTAGGGCCTGGCCAATGGCGTCGGCGTCGTTGGTCACGCGGCTGAGGACGTCGCCGTAACTCCTGCGGTCAAAATATTTGAGCGGTATTTTATTTATTTTTTGCGCGATATCCGTCCTCATGTTCCTGGATATTTTCACGGTGACGTCCGCCAAAATGAGATTTTCCACTAAATTGAGGATGGCCGAGACCGCGTAAAAACCAACGAGCAATAAGCCGATGCCCGTCACCGCGCTCATGTCGATCACGCCGGCCCGGCCGCCGATCAGGGCGGGAAGCCCCCGGCCGATCTCATTCGCCATGTCTTTCAGCTTATCCGGCCCGATAAACTGAAAAACCGCGGACAGAGAGGCGACGACCAGCGCGAGCGTGATCAGGGACATGCGGTTCCCGCGGTACCTGATGAGTTTGCCGCAGGCGGCTTGGAAATTTCTGGCAGTCTCGCCGCCCGGACCTCCGCTTTGGCCGTGGTTGTTTTCATTCATGAGGCCAGTTCCTCCTCGCTCAACTGGGAGGCGGCGATTTCCCGGTAGACGGCGCAGCCGCGTAGCAGTTCCCGGTGCGTTCCTCGCCCGGCGACCCGGCCCTCGTCCAGCACGATGATCTGGTCGGCGTCCATGATCGTGCCGATCCTTTGGGCGACGATCACACTCGTCACCCCGGCGGTTTCCTTTTTCAGCGCGCTGCGCAAAACGCGGTCGGTTTTATAATCGAGCGCCGAAAACGAATCGTCGAAAATGTAGATCTCCGGCCGGCGGCAGATCGCGCGGGCAATAGCCAGGCGCTGTTTCTGGCCGCCGGAGACGTTGGCGCCTCCCTGGGCGATGGGCGCGCTGTACCCGCCGTCCATTTTTTCCACAAAATCCGCTCCCTGCGCGATACGCACGGATTTTTCCACGTCGCCGCCGGTGTATCCGGGGCCGCCGTTCTCTCCCCAGGCCACATTCGATCTGACCGTCCCCTTGAATAAAACCGCTTTTTGCGGCACATAGCCGATTTTATTGTAAAGAGCCTCCAGCTGGTATTCTTTGACATTTACCCCGTCTATGAGCACCTCGCCCTCCGTCGCGTCAAAAAAACGGGGGATGAGATTGATCAGCGTCGATTTGCCGCTGCCGGTCGAGCCGATAAAGGCGACGGTTTCGCCTTGTCTGGCGGTAAAATTTATATCCCGGAGGACGTATTCCGCCGCGTCGGCATACCGGAAACCGACGTGCCGGAAAGCGACCTCGCCCCTGACCCCCGGTTTTCCCGCGGCGACGGCGCCGTCAACTATGGCGGGCTCCGTGTCAAGCACCTCATGGATGCGTTTCGCGGAAACGCTGGCCCGCGGCAGCATGATGAACATCACCGCCAGCATCATAAACGACATGACGACCTGCATGGCGTATTGGGAAAAAACGACCATATTGGCAAATATTGTCAATCTGTCCGGCGCCCCCGCCGCGGCGATCATATAGGCCCCGATCCAGTAAATAGCCAGGGCCAGCCCGTTCATGACGAGAGACATGGCGGGCAGGGTCGCCACCATAACACGGTTGGTAAACAGCTGGACATCCGTGAGTTCTTTGTTGGCCGTTTCAAATTTATTTTCCTGATAACCTTCGGCGTTGTAAGCGCGGACGACGCGCAGACCCATCAGGTTTTCCCTGGTCACGCGGGTGATATTATCGGTCAGCGCCTGCATTTGCCTGAATTTAGGAAAAACGCAGATCATGAGGACCGTGACCAGAAGCAGCATGATCAGGACGGCCAAACCGGTGGTGAGCGACCATTCCCAGCCTTTGCCCGCGATTTTGCTGATCGCCCAGACGGCCATGATCGGGGCCTTGACGATCAGTTGCAAGGCCATTGTGACGAGCATCTGGATTTGAGTGACGTCGTTTGTGGAGCGGGTGATGAGGCTGGCCGTGGAAAAACGGTTGATTTCTTCCAGCGAAAACGATTCCACTTTATCAAACAACATGCCGCGAAGCCGCCGGGAAAAGGACGCGGCGACCCGGGCGGCGAAAAATCCCACCGTTACCGCCCCTGCCAGGCTGCCGACCGCGCACAGCAGCATCAGAGCTCCGGTCAGCCAGATCTCGCGCATTGCGCTGCCGGGCGTTTGCACGAGTTTGGTAATTATTTCCATATATTCGGGTATTTTCAGCTCCAGCCAGACCTGCGTGACAATGAAAATCAAGCTGACGCTTACCATCAGCCATTCTTTTGGCTGAAGATATTTGAAAATTTTTATCATGAACAAACCTCGTTTGGGGATTACCTTAAATTAGATATTATTGCTGTCGATTTTACCCAATCTTTGTTGCACTAATCTTATTTATTATAACAGTGTTTATGTAATCTTGTCAAGATAACTTGAAAAATGGCATTATAAGTCAATAAA
>JAISEW010000201.1 GCA_031263945.1 Gracilibacteraceae bacterium
CGCGATCTTCGGCTTGACCTACTTCGTCAAAGCGGCAGCGGTCGCGGAACGGTAAGATTACGCTTTTTTGAAAATCGAGGCCGCTTCCGCGCATTTGCTGGGCGTCATCAACGACATCCTGGATATGTCGAAGATCGAGGCGGGCAAGCTGGAGATTTCCTCCGCCGAATTTGATTTTGAAAAAATGCTCCAGAAAGTCGTCAGCGTCATTAATTTTCGCGTGGAGGAAAAACGGCAGGATTTCGCCGTGTATATCGACAGAGCCATTCCGCGCGTGCTGATCGGGGATGATCAGCGCTTAGCCCAGGTGATCGCGAATCTTTTGAGCAACGCGGTCAAATTCACGCCGGAGGGCGGCGCTCTGCGTCTCGACGCGCGTTTGGCCGGTGAGGACGACGACGGAATGTGCAAACTCCGGATCGAAGTGACGGATACGGGTATCGGCATTTCCGCGCAGCAGCGGGCCAGGCTTTTCACCTCTTTTCAGCAGGCCGAAAGCAGCACCTCGCGGCAGTACGGCGGCACGGGCCTGGGGCTGGCTATTTCCAAGCGCATCGTGGATATGATGGATGGAAAAATATGGCTGGAATCGGAGCTAGGGCAGGGATCGACTTTCTTTTTTACCGCTATGGTGAAACGCGGCGGAAAAAAACAGGCGGATCTTTGGCCGGCGGGGATCGTCCCAGGCGATATCCGCGCGCTGATGGCCGGCTCATCGCCGGAAATACGGGAGTATTTCAAGGAAATAGCTTTTGAGCTGGGCATCGCCTGCGATACCGCCGCCAGCGGCGAGGAAGCCCGTTCTTTATTGAAAAAAAATAGTATTTATGACATTTATTTCATAGACGGGGCGCTGCCCGATATGGACTGTCTGGCTTTCGCGCGCAGCATCCGGGCGGAGGCGGGGGATAAGCCCGTCGTCCTCATGATTTCCTCCGCGGAATGGAGCGTGATCGAGGCGGAAGCGCGGGCGGCCGGCGTAAGCGCCTTTTTGCCCAAGCCGCTCGTCCCTTCTGCGGTCGCCGACTGCGCCCTTGGCTGTCTCGGCGCCGGCCGCGTCCCCGCCGAGGGCGAGTCGGCGGAAACGGATGATTTCAGCGCTTATCGCGTGATTTTGGCGGAGGACGTGGAGATCAACCGGGAGATCGTGCTGGCTTTGCTGGAGGCGACGCGGCTGAATATCGCCTGCGCGGAAAACGGGACTGAGGCGGTGGATATTTTTGCCGCCGATCCCGGCGCCTATGACATGATATTTATGGACATTCAGATGCCGGAGATGGATGGGTTTGAGGCGACGCGGCGCATCCGGGCCCTGGAATTCCCGTGGGCGCAAAAAATCCCTATAATTGCCATGACAGCCAATGTTTTCCGGGAGGATGTGGAAAATTGCCTCGCGGCCGGCATGGACGGGCATATCGGCAAGCCGCTGGATTTTGACGAAGTGCTGCGCCGCTTGCGGGAGTATTTACCGGAAAAAAAGACGACTGCCGCGCCGGGGCTGTGAGCGCGCGGCGCGAGACGACGGAAAGGCGGGCGGGTGAATGATGCGGGTCTCTGTTATATGGCGGCATATGATCGGATATATACTGACCTGCCTTTTTTGTCTGGCTTACTCTTTGTTCATCGATATCCGCTTCGGTCTCACTTTTTTGCTGATCCTCGTCCTGACGCCGCTGCTCATGAACATCATCAATATATTCGCCCTGCGGACTTTCCGGCTGGAAACATCCGTTTCCGCGAGTGTGCTGCGCAAAGGGGAGACGGTCCTGCTTACCGCCCGTTTTAGCGCCGCCGCGCCCACTTTTGTGTTTTTGCGGATCGAATTCCATGACACGCCGCATTTCAGCGCGGTAAGCAATAAAAATCTGGCGCTGGTGCCGTGGCTGGATACGGCGGAACGGCTGGAACGCCTTTACACGGCTGCCGTCTGGGGCGTGGCGCCCGTCGGCGTGCGCGCTCTGGAAGGCACGGATTTTTTCGGGCTCTGCCGCTTTGTTTGGGAAGAAGATGGGACCGCGCCCGCCGCTTGGGCGGCGGAAATAGAGGTGGTGCCGCGTTTGCCTGATTTGCGGGAAAACGAGCTGCTGCATGAGATAATGGCGGCGCGGGCCGAGGACGACGACGAGGAGGAGACGGGGCGGGACGAGCTTTTTCACATGGGACTGCCCGGCTTTGAACACCGGGAATATGTGCCGGGCGATCAGCTGCGGCGCGTGAACTGGAAACTTTCGGCCCGGACCGGCGTTTATATGGTCCGCCTGAACGAGCCGTCCGTCAGCCCCAAGGTGTCGCTGATCCTCGACCGGGCGGCGCCGCCTTTTACCGCGCGCCCGGAAGAAAACCTGGCGCTGTTCAGCCGGGACGAAAGGCTGGTGGAGGCCCTGCTGGGCCTGACGCTGCTGTTTGTGCGCGCCGGTCTTCGATGCGCCGTTTATATTTTTTTGGATGGACGCTGGCAAAAAAACGCGCCGGAAACGGAACGCGAAGTCAGCGCCTTGCAATACCGGATGGCCAGGTTCCGTTTCGCCCGCGGCGCGGAAAACCGGGGCGCGGAACCGCGGCCGGAGATGGACGGCGGCAAGACGGCTCTGCTGTTTTCCAACCGGGCGGAAGGCGCGCGGGCGCAAGCGGGGATCATCCAGGAAACGGGGACCGAAGTGCTGACTTTGACGGCGGCGGCGCTGCCCGGCGCTTGGCGGATAACGCCGGAACTCGCTTTTGTGCGCGGAGGCGTTTGATTTGCGGGAAAAATTCGGAGATATATGTATACCGCTGCTGTTTTCCGCGGCGCTGGTCATGCTGACGCTCGGCATATACACTCGCTGGGCCTTTCTGTTTGTCCCGCCGGCCCTGGTCTGCAACTATCTGGTGTTTTGTCTTTGCGCCCGGATAAAACAAAATCGCGCCGCCGGGCCTGTCCTCATCTATCTGGCGGCCGGCGCCCTTCTGACCAGCCCTTTTTATCTGGTCAGCCGGTGGGGAGACGACAATGTCTCCGTCATTACCGCCCTGACTCAGCTCAAAAACGGCGCTTTGCCGACGCCGAGCCTGATTGCTCTGGCCGCGGCCCTGTGCTTTTTTATGGCCTCCGGCGTCTATTATTTTACGCGGGTCAACGTCAACATGGCGACGACGACGCTGATCATCACCATACCCTGTATGCTGTACGCCTCGCGCCTCACGCTCATACCGCCGGTTTATCTGGCGGCGGTCGTCGCGCTGTTTATCGTCGTGCTGATCGATTGCCGCCGGAAGGAGTCGGCGCGGGATGTGGAGATGATCAACTCCCGCCTTTACTGGCTCGTCATCGGCGGCGCGGTGGTCTTGCTCGTGGCGGCGGCTTTGATTTTGCCAAAGGCGGCGGACACTCCTTTTGATTATTTCCGCATGTTGTATGGAAATTACGACAGCCTGTCCCGGCGCTCAGGCGACAGTCTGCCCGACGACGCCCAAAACGAGCGGCCGCTGCTGGAGGTGCGGGCGGCGGAGCCCCTATACCTGAAACGCCAGACTTTCGGCGCTTTCAGCCTGGGAGGCTGGAACGCGGTGGAAGAAATATTCGTTCTGCGGGGCGACTGGAAAAAAGAGCGCTCCCGCCTGGGCGTGAATAATCTGCTGCGTCTCATCAAACTGGCCGCGCAGTCAGACGCGGGTTTCGCGGCCCGCTACGCGGCGGGCGGGGCGCCCGAGGCGGCGCCGGCGCCGCGGACCGCGGAGATCCGGCATTTGGGCCTGCAGTCCCGATATGTCCCCCACCCGGAAACGAGTTTTGAAATCGCCGGTCTCCCGGCGGACAATTTGCTGCAAACGACGACCGGCGAGATATTGCTTCGCCAGTCCCAATTGCCGCGAAACGCTCAATACAATTTATCCTATTACAGTCAAATCAGGGACCATGATGTGATGGACTACTTGAGCGCTTTTAATTATGAAGACTTGCTGGACGATATGGACGCGGCGTTTGCCCGCGCCGGCCGGCTGAACGCCAGGACGGAGATCCTGGCGTTCGAGACGGAGCTGGAGGTGGCGGAGGCGTTTTTGGCCGCGACGCCTTATCCGGCGCCGGAACGGACGGCGCAGCTGGCCGCCCTGACGACGCTGGGTTTGCGGACCGATTATGAAAAAGCGGCCGCCCTCGAAAATTATTTTCGCGAAAACAGCTATATTTATGATTTGAACTACCTGCCGCCGCGAGGTTATGAGGCGGATATAGAGTATTTTATTTTTAACAGCCGCCGGGGCGCCTGCTCCGATTTCGCGACGGCGATGACTTTGATGGCGCGGGCCGTGGGTCTCAACGCCCGTTATGTCGAGGGTTTTTACGCGCCGCCTCCCGACGAGGGCGGTTTGGCCCTTGTGACCGGCGGCAGCGCTCACGCTTATGTGGAGGTGTTCCTGCCCGGCTACGGCTGGACGGTTTTTGAGCCGACGGTGGCCTATGAGGAAGCGCGCGGCGCGCAAAGCCTGCTGGAAAGCGGCGGCGAGCGGAAGTGGGCGCTGCTGTTTGCCGGCTGTTTGAGCATCGCCGCTCTTTTGGCCTTCTTTGTCCGCTGCCGCCTGATCCCCGCCAGACAGGAAGCGGGTTTTCGCCGCCGGGTCCGCGAAGCCGGGGCGCGGGAAGGGCTGATCCTTCTCTATCGCCGCGTCCAGGAATTGCTTTCCCGCCATCGGGCGGCGCCGGTGGCTCCTTATACGCCAAGGATGCTGGCCGATTTTGCCCAGCTGGAGTATGGCGCGGATCTGCGTCCGCTCACGTCGCTTTACGAGAGAGCGGCTTTCGCCGGCGCGGCCGTGAATGAAAGCGATCTGGCCGAGGCGCTGGAGACGTACGAACTGCTCCGGCGCGTCTCGGCTAAACGGCCGCTTGGGATCCGTGAAAAATAACGGAACGCGGCTCGCCTGCCGGTGATCAATCCGCCGGAAACGCTTCCAGATCGGTGATCATCCGCGCGACGACTTCCGAGGGCTCGCCGCCTTCGTGCCAACGCAAAACCACAACGGCGATTTCCATGCGCCGCAGGGATCGCAGCGCCAGCTGTTTCAGCTCCGCGTCAAGGCGCCCGGTGAGCTACATGTTTCGGTCCCTATCGGTGGCCATCTTCAGGTGATTCATAAATACAAATATTTCCTGAAAGTCACTTCATATTCAACGGATCTGTTGATTTGATGGCCACCGATCGGGGCCAA